>JAJZCR010000075.1 GCA_021851715.1 Planctomycetota bacterium | reverse complement strand
TTGCCCTATGACGCTATTTTCCTGCCGGTGGATGGCAATGACAACATCAGCAATGCCACCGAGAGCGGCGGGCCGTATGCGATCACGCCGGAGGGTAACTTCTACGGCGCCTTTCCCGGAGCTCCTTGAAAACCGTTGCTCTGTTCCTGCAATTGTGGCTGGAACGGAGCACTGGCTTGATGAAAATAAGGGTTTCAAGTCTCAGTAATGTCAAAGGCGCATGGGATGGTACGTGTTCTGAGGTTACATGGTCGTGCTGATTCGACCTACGCTCTGATTCCGGTTGGTGGTCGTGTCTGGTTGGTAGCGTTTATGCAGCTTGGGTTGGAGATATCCCATGACGGCCAAGCAATCCGGCAACAGGCGCGAGCGGGGCAAGGGTGCTAAAGTATTGAAGCCTTGGGAGGCCAGACCTGGGCGATAGTCATCACCGGGTCCACCATCACGCCGCTGAATCGCGTGTTTCCGGGAACGCCATAGTTGTATTAAACCACGCAAGGCAATAAAGTCACCATAAAAGTCGTTATCAATTAAATAGGCTAGTATAGGGGAAATTATAATGTTGTATTCTTCACCTCATGGACATGTGGCTAAGCTCGGGGCATTGGTGGTCGGCATGGGCTTGCTGTTGCTGATGTTGGTCGGCAGGCCGGCCCTCGCGGCGGATTTGTCACACGGCCTGATGTATGCGATGCCGGCTCCGCACGGGGTGGGGCCGAAAATAAACGGCAGCCTGAAGGGTTGGAATATGTCCGGGGCGGATGAGGTATTTCTTGCGGCACCCACGGCCAAGAAATTCCACGCTCTAGCAGCACTCGAGTATACCCAAAAGGCTCTTTATTATGGCGTACGCGTATCCCTGCCGCATCGTAAACTTATCAACCCTCACAATGGCTTGGAGGCCTTCTGGTGGGGGGATGAAATTGAACTGCGGGTGGTGGCAGATCCCAAGGTGGCCTATCCACTTAACGCTAATGCTCCCGATGTGAAACGCAGCAAACGTGTGGCCAACATGGCTTTTTGGAAGGATAGCCAGAACGGCAAATGCTACTTGGATATCCTGTATGGGCCGGCGCGGGCAGGTCTGGGGCACGTAGTGAACCCTCCGGGAACCGCTATCGCTATTGTGGAGCATGGGCGGCACAGCTACACCATGACGGCGCGAATTCCCTGGAGTGTTTTGAACGCGCCGGGCGGAGTAAATCCATTTAAGCCGGGGCAGAAGATGATAGCAACCTTGGCCATTCACTGGCGTAGCGCTCCGAATGCGGCTCCCGGACTGTATCGGCGAAATCCCGGTGACTTCTCGTTTTTGGATTTGGGTGCCTGGGGCCAAGTGGAATTTGCCAAAAAAGGTCAGTTGGTGCCGCCGCGCGCCACCTTGGCGCAATATCTGGCCGGCCTGCGCCACAAATCGTTGGGAGTGCCGATTACCGTCAACGTGCCGCGCAAGGAAAAGGTCTCGATTAATATATTTTCGCCGCACGGGCGGGTGATCAGGGAACTGATGTGCGGGCAGTTGCAAAAGGCCGGGCCACTGACGGTGCATTGGGATGGCCGCGATGGCTGGGGTTCGCCGGTACCGCTGGGTACCTACAAATGGGGAGCCTATTTCTCGCCCGGAATAACGGTGAAATACGTGGGCAGTGCCGGGATCAGCGGCACCCCGCCTTATCCCACCGCCAACGGTATCGGCGGCTGGGGCGGAGACCATGGCCCGGTGGTGGATGTTGCTGCCGATAAAACCGGTATGTACTTTCTCTGGGATTGCGCGGAGGCCGGCCGGGCCTTGATTAAGGTGAATTACCGGGGCCAAACAATGTGGCGGATGACGCCGTTTGTAGGGGGCGGATTTGGGCCGCAATATGCCCTGGCCACCAATGGCCGCGATCTCTTTGGCGTATTTGGCGGGTCCGATCCGGCGTTATTCCGGGTGCGGGCGGCCACGGGAGCATTTTTACACTGGGCGGATGGTAAGAGCCTGGCCCCCATCAGCCATACCCAGATGGTGGCGGTGCCGATAGCTTCTTCACCCTTGGGCATTCAGCCGGAATGCAGTGGCTTGGCCGCCAACCGGACGGAAGTTTTTTGCCCGGTCTATTCTAAAAATCAGATACGGGTGTTAAATCCGCACACCGGCAGCCTGATGCGCACGCTCAACTGTCCCGGTCCGCGCGGGGTCTGCCTCGATGGACACGGAAATTTGTTCGCCGTTTCCTATGTACCGGGTCAGCCGGGTAAGGTGCTGGAATTTAAACAGGCGACGGGTGAGCCGCGGACAGTGGTGGCGGATGATCTGGCCATGCCGTGGCATGTGGCGGTAGACGCAATGGGGCACATTCACGTCACCGATGAGGGTGCCAGCCAGCAGGTGAAAGTGTTTTCCGCTGCGGGCCATTTGATTCAGACCTTGGGAAAGCGCGGCGGGCGGCCCTGGGCGGGCAAGTATGTAGCCGGCAATTACCTCTTGCCGGCGGGCATTGCCGCCAATCCGCGGGGGGGCATTATCACAGCGCAGGCCGCGCTGCCGAAAGTGGTATCGCTCAACAGCGCCGCGACCGGGAAAGTGCTCCACCAATGGTTTGGCGGGCTGGGTTACAGCAGCGAGATCACACCGGGGGCGCGGCATCCACGCACCGTGTACGTGCAATATGAGCCGGGTGGATTTTCCCGTTGCCGCATCCTTGGTGGGGTAAAGCCGGGGATTCCCACGGCCTATTGGCTATTGCCAAACGCCGGATACCATTCCGTGGGCACCTTGGGGGATCATACGGCGCAAACCTGGGTGGTGCTGGCCAAAAACGGCCAGCGCTATTTTGTCTGTGATGCCAACCCGCATGGCATTGCCTTGATTCGCGGCAATCAGATGCTGCCGGTGGCCCATTTTCTGGTGAAGGATGCGTACCAGCGGCATCGCGGCGCCCGGCGTAATGAATTGGAAATCTGGAGTGATGCCAATGGCGATCATCATATCCAACCCGGGGAAGTGCAGCGGGTATTTTCCCTTGCGGGAAAACCGTTGCCGTCGCTGGGGGAATCGATAGGATCAATGTATATGGCCAAAAATGGCGATATTTATCTTGTGACCAATGAAAACAGTATTATCGAGATTCCCGCAGCCGGTTTTCGAGCCAACGGGTCGATCAAGTGGAACCTAAGCAAGGCCCGGTACGCGGTGCCGCACGTGCTGGCGCGGGCGGGCCGGAATCTTGGCAACAGCCCGAGGTATGGCATTCTGGGCATTCGCGTGGACAGCCACGGCAATATTTATACGTGTGTGAATGCTACAGTGCCGTATTATACCCAGGCTCTCACCAAGGCGATGTCGGGTGGCATCGGCCATGACAATTGCTGCAATGCCGTAAAGTTCATGAAGTTTGCCCCGGACGGCAAGCTGCTGTGGATGGCGGGTCGAAAAGCTGCCGGTATTTATCATCCGGGCCAGTTGCATCATTTCTGGGTAATTGCCGGTCTGGTTGGAAACAAATATGTTGCCGGTGCCAGCGAATGGGGCCAGTTTTATTTCTATACCCACGATGGCTTTTATGTAGGCTCCTTGATGAATCAACCCGCCCTGGCACCACTGCCGGGGCCGTACACCTTTGGCAGTGAAACCTTTTCCGGCGTGGTGAAATACTTCCCGCGGCTGAACCAGGTGTGGGCATACATGGGCGGCATGGCGTATCGGGTCGGAGGGTTTAACCATGGAGCCGTGCAGGGGCAGAGCCGAGAGTGGGGCACGGTGCGGCTGGCTAAAATTTACCCGGCCGTGCGCGATGGCGTGACCATTCACCGGAATATGACGCCCCTGGCGATGGCCCATACCCCGGGCCTGTGGACCAGGCCGCAGCTTTGGAAAACGGTGGCCTATCGGCAGTTACAACGCAACGGCCAACCTTTGGCGCGGGTGCAGGTGAGCTATGGCCGGCGCTACGTCTATGCCCGCTTTCATGTGCTGCAGGGCGGAATTCCCACCAATGCCGCTGATGCTCCCAAGCTGCTTTTTGACGGTGGTGGTTCGGTAGGGCTGGACTTGGGGCCGGTGGGCCATGCCACAGCCCAGCCGGTGCGCGGCGATGTGCGCATCCTGGTGGCTCTGGTGCATAACAAGCCGGAAATGGTGGGCTGGAAGCCGGTGAGCAGCAGGTTCCATCATCCAGTCAATTATTTCACCCCGGCGGGCGGCCATGTGCACTTTGATTTTGTGGGAGTTGTGCCGGGCGGCAAGGCCATCATTACCGGAGCACCACGGGGGCAGCAGGGCTATGTGGCCGTACTGGCGGTGCCGCGCAGCTTCCTGCATCTACCGCTAAAGTCCGGCGGCACAATCGCCGCGGATGTGGAAGTGAATGGCGGAGGCTATGCCAATCGAGGCTTGCAATTGTGGTTCCGCAATTATCTTTTTTCACCGCAAAATGGCGTAACCACCATGGTCAACGACATGCCCACCGAAGCTCGCCTGAATCCGCAGTGGTGGGGTACGGCAGTGGTGCGATAACGTCAGTGGCACGCCGTCGGCAATTGTTTGCGCGGTCATTACCTTTGGAGACCTATCACATGCACAGGAAAACACGGTTCACCTTGTGCTATTGCCGGCGGTGGGCGTGGCTGGCGGGATTTTCTGTGGCGGCATTCCTTTCATGCCGGTCCGTTGAAGCGGGGCCATCGGTAGCCCCCTCCCATCGGCCGGGTGTAACGCTGCCGTTTCAGGTGCGCATACCCGGGCGGGGTTTTTTAAGTCTGGGTGTTTATAACAATCAGGATACACTTATTCGCTCGCTGGCGTGCGCCAAACCGGTACAGGCGGGATCGCTGCGCTTAGGCTGGGATGCCACCACAGATCTGGGCGTGCCGGTAGCACCAGGTCGGTATCACGTGCGCGGGGTGTTTTTCGCCCATCCGGTGCATGTCAAATACATCATGAAGGTGGGCGAAAGCGGCAATCCGCCGTACACCCTTAGCGATGGCCTGGGCGGTTGGGGTGGCTGCCTGGGTGGGCCGGAAGCGGTATGCAGCAATGGGAAACAGGTGGTGGGCATCTTTGGCTGCGTGGAAAACCCGCTCAACACCGGTGTGCAGCGGATGAATGCCGCGGGAAAAATTCTGGGCCGGTATTACACTTTTTTCCCGTGGGATGTGCGCCTGGCGGGAGCCTTGACCCACCGGCACTTTTACCTGGCGGATACGTGGTTTGCCGGACGACGGCTGGTGATCGGCAAATATGATATTGACGCTTCCCGGGGCAAAATCCTGGCCAATATTCCGGTTGGCAATCACTTTTCCAAAGTCGGCTCGTGGAAAGGGAATTGGATATGCGATGTGGAAGGCCTGGCGGTAAATGCCGGCCGGATCTACGTGCCGGTGCTGTTGGATAACCGGCTGTTTGTGGTGGATGCACACAGTGGCAAAATTCTCGATCGGGTATCAATTCCCTCGCCGCGCGGCGTGGCGGTCTACCATGGGCATATCTTTTTACTCAGCGGAACCAAGCTGGTGGAGCTTGGTGCAGGTGGTGCGGTGATGCGCACCGTCATCACCGCAGGCCTGGAAGATCCCATTGGTCTGGCGATTGACCTTACGGGTAATTTTTACATTACCGATCGCAGCCGGCCGCAGTTGCATAAGGTTTTATTGATGCAGCCTCCGGCGGATTTTGATCTGCCCAATCGCGGTGGGGCGCAGCAGGTGAAGGTGTTTTCGCCACAGGGCCAATTGATTCGCACGATCGGCATCAAGGGCGGCCGGCCACGCAATGGTTTATATGATCCTGCGGGATTGCTGGATCCGCGCGGAATCTGCATTGGACCGGGCGGCAATGTGTGGGTGGCCTCACCGGCGGAAGACTACCAGCGCATCAGCGTCTGGAACGGCCAAACTGGAGCTTTGGAAAAAGAATTTTTTAATACGCGGATTTCCAGTGGACAGGGGAAATTATCGCCCAGCCGCAAGGACATGATTTTTCGCCATAATGACTACGCCGATTCGCCGGGCGTGACTGCGTATAGAATTCATCTTAAAAAGGGGACGTGGTATCCGGTATGGCACGACAGCATGGCCATTGGCCAAATGACTCAGCCCAAGGTGCTGATCGGCAACAACCACATTTTCGGCAGGCTGGTCAAGCCGTTTCATGATCAGGTACCCTACTTGTCCTTTGCCGGAGGCATGGTTCATGCGGTGAATGGGAAGACCTATTTGTGCGGCGGCAGTTTTTCCATCTGGGTGTTGCCCGGGCACGGACGGTATCCGCATCTGGTATCGCTGGTTTATATGCACCGCGTGAGCAAGCTGCCGGATGGCCGCTACAAGGCCCATTACCAGCAGGGGCCGGATGACTGGTTTACCTGGAGCGATGTGCATGATACCGGCAGGATGTCGCTGGATGGTGTGCGCTACACCGTCCATGCGCCCGGGATGGCGAAGATATCGCGGCCGTTGTCCTGGCAGCTCCAGCCCGATCTAAGCATTCTCATGCTGTGTCCCGTGAATCAGGGTATGTCGCATGGGCAATGGCGGCCTTTCAAATGGGTTATTAAAAAGCTTGCCCCGCGCAAAATTCTGCCGGATGGCGTACCGATTTATGACTGGGCCGATGTTAAAACCATTGCCCGGCTGAAGGTGCCAAGTTACGTCAGCGGTCGGGGTGCCTGGAAAGGCGGGGCCTCCACCACCTTGTCTGAGTTAAACACGCGAGGCGGTGGTTATAACCTCTGGAGTCAGCCGCGGATGGCACCGGGTGTAAATTTAATGCTGCCCGGCATTGACGGCGACGGCTGGTGGGCCAGCCGGAACTGGCGCAATTCGCCCATGCGGTTTAATGATGCGGGCATACCCGCGTGGTTGAAGCTGGGCCGACGGGCTTCCGGCATGGCCAAACCGGGTGAAATGTATTACCCGTGGACCGTGGAAACCGACATCAATGGATTTTGTTTCGTCAATGATTGCATTTCTCAAACCTGGGTCTGGACGGACCATGGCCTGTACATCGGCCATTTGTACCATGATCCGCGCAAGCAGATTCGCGACGGCAACAGCGTATTTGTGGAATCCATCGGCGGATATACGTATAAAATTCACGGCAAAGTATACAATTTCATGGGTGATCATGGTGTGTTTGTACACCAGGTGCTGCTGCCTAAGTTAACGCCCATCCATGGTGGCACAATCGTGGTTACCCCAACCATGGCGGCCGCGGCCAGGCCATGGGACCCGGACGGGCCTCCGCCCGGCAAGCGGCCGGTATACCTAGCTCGATCAATCTGGAATTTTGTGGCGCAGCGGCAGGCGGCCATGCCGGGTCGTCGGCAGGGTAATTTTCATACGCGGCATATCACCATTGACGGTAAACTGACCACTGCGGAGTGGGGCGGTGTCAAGCCGATGATACTCAAACTTCACGGCAAGGTGGTGGCGACGGTGAAAGCCCTGTTCGGAGCGGAGAATCTATATCTGGCTTATCAGGTGAAGGATCCTTACGGATTCAAAAACGCCGGTACCGAACTGCCGGACTGTCCATTTACCAGCGGAAGTTACGTATCATTTGCTATCGGTCGCAATTGGAATCATCCTCAGCGGATGCATAACGATGCCGGTGATGTGCGGGTGATCCTGGCCCGAATTACCGGTGGCCGAAAACCATTCAAGTACCAGATGGCTTTTTGGCCGGTCTACAATCGCAAGCCTGCCCATCCGCAGACGATCACATCGCCGGCCGCCAGCCGACACTTTGACAACATCGCCCCATATCCCGGCCTTAAGTGGGCCTACCGGTTGATTCCCGGGGGATATACGGTGGAGGTCAAGGTTCCGCTTAGACCGCTAAAGATATATCATCCCGCCCAGCCGATTGGTTTTGATGTGGCGGTGGGCTTTGCCAACCGGGCCGGAACCGTTCGGCAGGCCGCAGTATGCTGGGATGGGCAGACGGAGTCGATGGTGGTGGATCGTCCGAGTTCCGCGGCCTTGTTGCCGCAGACCTGGGGTACGCTGGTGTTTGAACGCAGTCCGGTGCTGGGGGCGACTTTCGCGCGGCGATGAGCAATCCCGACGGGTCGGCACCGAGAAAATAAAGGATGAAATGCCTTTGGTCCGGGTGCGAGTTGTGCGGTGCCGGGTTCTTTCGGCCGCACCGTGTTTGGATTTGAAAAAAAGGATAGCTGTGAAATGAGTGTTGTCACGATGATTCATTCAATTCGCCGAAGGTTCGGTTTTGCCGCCGCGAGGTTTCCGCTGGCGGCGTTGGTTATGGTGTTGGCAACCATTTTGTCGGGCGGTCGTTTGGTCCGGGCTGGCTGGACCTTGGTGAATCCCAGTGCCGCGGCACCCGGGTTTGGGCCACAGGCCATGTTTTTTACCAGCGCCAAGCAGGGCGTGATGGTAGGGGCAATTCGCGCATTGCGATCAGCACCCGCGCACGCAACCATTCTCTGGACCGGCGATGGTGGACGCACGTGGCATCAGGCTGCAATCACTGCAAATCTCACAGATATCCATGCCATTGATTTGTCCGGCGCGTGGTTCTCCACCGCCCGGCTTGGTTGGGCCACCGGGGCCGCCAACCGGCGCGGGGTGCAGCAGTGCCTGCTTCTGAAAACCACCGATGGCGGGCGGAAGTGGCGGTCCGTGGCGCTGCCTTCGTTTATTGTCCACGCGGGGCAGGGCATCAACACCGGCACCGTCTGGTTTGGGCCAACTGGTATGAAGGGACGGCTATTACCCCTGTCGGGCAATATTTTCTGGCAAACCCTCAACGGCGGAAAGACCTGGCAGACGGTCCACGTGAGCCAACCATTTGGTTTGCCACGTTGGATGGGTTCCTGGAATGATATGGTGCTGGTGGGCAACCGTGGACTGTTGCTGCTGACCAGGAATGCCGGCCGGACCTGGAAAGCGGTCCAAAGCGGCCTGAAAACGGGAATACAGGCCATCAGCTTTGCCAAGGGCGGCCAGGTGGGTTGGGCAATCGGCGGTGACGGCAGGTTCTTGCGCAACGGCGGCTGGGGAATGTATGCCGATCCGGTAATCTTGCATACAACCGATGGGGGCCAGACGTGGACCCGCCAGAAGGCACCCCCGGGGCGAACCGGAGCACTCACCGCGGTGTGGGCGGTCTCGGCGAAGGAGGCGTGGATCAGTTCCATGTTGGGCTACGCGCGGACGAACCCGTCAACAGCCTTGCCCTGGCTGTTGCACACCACCGATGGCGGAAAGACCTGGCGTAACCAGCAGCGGCATATTTTGAGCGTCCGTCAACTCTTTTTTCTCAATTCCGGATGCGGCTGGGCGTTTGGTGGCCAGGGAGGCAGTCCCCAGGAGCCGTACGCGGCGGCGCTGCTGCAATACGTGGCTGGTCCGGGAGCTGAAAACACCCGGAAGTCCAGGGGCGTGCCTATTACGGTACAGGTGCCGCATCGAGAGCACGTGTCGATCAATATCTTCGGTGCCCATGGCCGGGTCATCCGGGAAATCATGACCGGAGCGGTTGAAAAGAAAGGGCCGCTAACCGTCTATTGGAACGGCCGGAATCAGTGGGGCGCGCCCGTGCCGCTGGGCACCTATAAATGGGGTGCGTATCTGTCACCCGGAATCCGGCCCAAATACATGGGCGAAGTGGGCAGTTCCGGCCAGCCGCCGTATCCAACCGTTAATGGTTTGGGCGGCTGGGGCGGAGATCATGGTCCACCGATCGGTGCGGCGGCTGACCGGAAAGGTTTGTATTTTCTCTGGACCATCAGCGAAGCTTTGTGCAACGTCATCAAGGTGAACTACCACGACCAAACCGTTTGGCGGGTGCGGGTGTCGGTCGGCGGTGCCTTTACGCCAAGTTACGCCATAGCTTCCAACGGAAAATATGTTTTCGTGGCCTACCGAGGTTCACGTCCGCTGTTGGCTCGCCTGGACGCCCGCAATGGTCAGTTGCTGCCGTGGTCAAACGGGTCCGTCGCCGTACCTATCAGCAATAGCACCATGGTCGCCGTACCGGCCGGGGCTTCGCCCTTGGCAATTCAGCCGGAGTGCAGTGGTTTGGCCGCCAATGCCACGGAGGTTTTTGCCTCAGTCTACTCCAAGAACCAGATCCGGGTATTTAGTGCGCGGTCCGGACGATTGCTGCGCACGCTGGCGTGTTCTGGACCGCGTGGCTTGTGTCTCGACGCGGCGGGCAATCTCTGGGCGGCTTCTTACGTGCCCGGACGTCCCGGCGGAATCATGGAGTTTGCTCATGCCGCCGGTACAGCGCGCCGCGTGGTGACCACCGATCTGGTGGCTCCGTGGGGTGTCGCGGTGGATGCCGCCGGCCGCATTCATGTGACCGATGACGGCTCTAGTCAGCAGGTCAAGGTATTTTCGCCAAATGGTCAATTGGTGCAAACGCTCGGCGCTCCCGGCGGTCGGCCTTGGTCGGGAAAATACCAGGCGACCAGCTACCTGGAGCCGGCGGGTATCGCTGCGGATGACCGCGGCCAAATCCTCACCGCCCAGGCGTCGCTGCCGAAAGTATTTTCCCTCAACGACGCCACTACGGGCAAAGTGATCAAGCAGTGGTTTGGCGGTATTGGTTATTGGGGCGCACTGACCGCTGATCCAGTTCACCCGCGGACAACTTATTACGAATTGGAATCTCCTGGTGCCAATTACGATGGGCTGGCATTCGCACGAGCCAGAGTGATTGGTCCGGATAGAGTCGCCACGCCACAGGCCTACTGGCTGGGTGCAGCCTATCCGGGACTTCACCCCGTTGGTCCTGGCGGCTGGCTGCCCCAGACCGATGTTGTGTTGGGAACCAATCACCGCAAGTATTTTGTCTGCGATACCAATCCTCACGGGATCGCGATGATACAGGGCAACAAGTTGCTGCCGGTGGCTTACTTCCGTGCCTGGGCCGGCTGGCAAAAGGGTAATCCTTTTCACGCCAACGCCCTGCAGATATGGTCTGATGCCAATGGCGATCATCGCGTTGAGCCGGGTGAGGTGCACGTGCTTCTGAACCTGGCCGGTCACCCATTGCCGGAGTTTGCCAGCAGTCCAGGTTCCATGTGGATGTCCAGGCAGGGCAATATATATCTGGCCACCGAGGCCAACAGTATTATAGAAATTCCAGCCGGAGGGTTTTCGCCCGATGGCGATATTCAATGGGATCTGGCCAAGGCCCATGACGCGGTTCCAGTGGTTCTGGGCCGGGCCGGCTCACGGCTTTTTACCGACTACCGCGATGGAATTCTAGGTATGCGCGTGGACAGCCACGGTAATCTTTACACCTGCGTCAATGCCACGGTACCGTACTACACGCCGGGTGAAACACGAGCTATGGGCCATGGTATTGGCCACGATGACTGCTGCAATGCCGTCAAGTTCATGAAGTTTGCCCCGAATGGCAAGCTGCTGTGGATGGCCGGTCGAAAAGCGGCCAACCAGGCTGGTCATGGCTTGCTGCATCATTTCTGGGTGATCGCGGGTATGGTGGGAAACCGTTACGTGGCCGGGGGCAGTGAATGGGGCCAGATTTACTTTTATACACACGATGGCTTTTATGTCGGGTCGCTGCTGAACAATCCTTCCCAGGCACCGCTGCCCGGCCCCTACACCGGCGGCGGTGAAGATGCCTGCGGCGTCGTCAAATACTATCCAAAACTCAATCAGGTCTGGGCCTATAACGAGGGCATGGCCTATCGCGTGTTGGGCTTCAATCATGGCCGCGTCCAGGGACAGAGCCGGGAGTGGGGTCATGTGGTGCTTGGCAAAGTGCTTCCATCAACATGGGGGCAGGGTGTCACGGCGAAGGGCAACTTGGTTATAGCGCCACTGCGCGGCCGATGGCAAAGCGCAGCGGCATGGAAGTCCTTGCCGGCGCGCCGCATTGAACGTGGCGGTAAAGTGCTGGCTCGCGTGCAGCTTGGCCTGGATGGGCAAAATCTTTACGCCAGATTCAAAGTTACGCATAACGGACAGCCGCTCAATGGGGCTCATTCGCCGCGGCTGGTGTTCAACGATGGAGACTCGGTGGGTGTGGACTTAGGCCCCTGGGTAAAGCGGCCGGCCGGCCCGGTCCTCGGGGATATGCGCATTCTAGCCGCGATGATCGATGGCAAACCCCGGCTCGTCGCCATGGTGCCACTGAGCCGAAATCTCCACGCCCCCGCCAGCTATTTTACCCCGGCGGGCGGGCATGTCGATTTCGCCTTTGTCGGGTATGTTCCCGGTGGGCGAGTATACAAGCAGCCCTGGGCGCATGGTTATATGATGACCTTGGCCGTGCCCAGGCGTTTCCTGGGATTTCCCTTAGCGTCCGGTCGCAAAATCGCCATGGATGTGGAAGTAAATTTCTCCGGCTATACCAACGAAGGTTTGCAGGTGGTGACTCGCAATTACCTGTTTTCGCCGCAAAACGATGCCGACAACACTGTCAGCGACCTGCCTACCGAAGCGAAGCTGCATCCCCAATGGTGGGGTGTGGGTGAGGTAAAGTAGCCATCTGCAGCACGCTAAGCCTTGGTAAGTCTATCAGCATGCTGTGAATGAGTAACCGATGCTTCAGCAACGGCCCGGCGTGCAAAGGCCTAGTTTGCCCGCCGGCTGGCTAAAAAAACATGAAAGGTTGAACCTATAACTCTACGCGGCAGTTCATGACACATTTAATCTGGAGCCTTGGCCGAAAAATCAGGCTTTTATTGCGTCTTTCGCCATCCCTCATGTGTCGCCAGACTCCGAGCAGAGTGTAAGATGAGGTCAAACATGCATATTCAGACGCGCACCGCTGGTTTCTCCTTGATCGGCCTGACTCTGCTGGTCTTTGGTTCACTGGTCCTGACACCCCGGTCGGCCCGGGCGGTGGCCACGCAAAATCATGTGTTGCATATTCTGCCTGCCCCGGGGCCGGTGAAGATGAATTGCAGCACCGCCGACTGGGATTTTTCTGGCGGACTTTTCACCTGCGGCGACGTGGTGCGGCTAAGAAATAAATGTTCCGTGTGGCTATTGGCGATGTACGACAAAAAAAACCTCTATTTGCTGGCGAAATGGAAGGATCCCACGCCGCTCAACAATCCGCAGAGCAGCTACGGCGGATTCGGGTTCAATGGCGATTGTCTGCAGGTGCGGTTTATCACCAATTACGATACGCCGCAGGAAAAAGTATCACATTGGACCTGCTGGCGGGATGTCAACAAGATCAGCGTGGTCAACGTGGTGTATGGACGAACTTTCAAAGGAGGAACCATTCCCAACGCCATCGCCGACGGTGCGCAACAGGCCTTCAAGATTGACGCCGATGGCAAAGGATACCTGCAGGAAATTGCCATTCCCTGGAAACTGCTGACCGCCAATGGTAAACCGCTGGTGGCCGGCGACACCATGCGGATGGCGCTGGAACCGAACTTTACAGCGGGTCCGCCATGGGGTCGTCTGGATATGCATGATATTTTTCGCACAGGCATTGCCAATCCGGACCGTGTGTTTACCTTTCGCGCCTACAGCCAGTGGGGCAAAGGCGTGCTGGAGCCTAAGGGGCACATGCGTCCGGCACCGGTGATTCTTTCGGATGGACGGAGATTTCCAGTGCGGATGGTGCATGGTTGGCCGGTGGCCACTTGGACGGGTCTGGTGCGCAAACATCCGCTGCCCGGTTTTATACCGGTGCGGTTTAACACGCCGGCCAATGGATATGTGTCATTAAATATCTACAATAAATCAGGCACAGTGGTGCGCCAATTACTTACCGCCAATTTCGAGAAAAAAGGCCCGCATCGCGTGATGTGGGACGGGTTGACCACGCCCGATTATACAACTCCGGGAAGCGTACTGCCGACGGGCCGGTACACCTGGCGGGCTATTTTTCATCCAACTTTCCAACTGACGCTCCGCGGCTGGGCTGCCAGCGCCGGCAGCGCACCCTGGCTGAACGGTCCCACCACCGCGTGGGGTGGAGATCATGGGGCCCCGGATGCCGTGGCCACCGATGGGAAGCGCATGTTCCTGGGATGGTCCTATGCCGAGGCCGGCCCCGCGCTGATTGCCACCGATTTGGCCGGACACGTGCTGTGGCGGGTGGGTTGGGGTGCGGAGGTCAGTTGCCAGGACCTGGCAGTGGACCATGGAATTCTTTATAGCCTGGGTGTCCGGGGTTACAAGAGTCGCGGGCAGGTGGTGTGTTTGCGTGCCAGGGATGGCGTGTACACCAACTGGCACCAAAAAAGCAGCGCTGTTCTCGCCATTTCCAGCTTGTGGGAGGGAAAGGCCGAGCGTCAAATGTGGCCGGCATCGGCCAGCGGCTTGGCGGTGCGCGCCGGCAGGATGTATCTGACGTTTTCCAGCCAACAGCTCCAACGCAGCCAGATTATCCACTGGAGACGCCTGGCGACAATGTTGTTGCGGCACGATCCACTGGATATGGCCATTTACCGGCATATTGACCAGCGGACCACCCAGCATCTGGCCGCGTTTATCGCCGGTAAAATCACGCGACAGCAGGCCTTCGGAACGTATAATCCGCGTTTTGATTTCTCGCTGATGCATGTGCTCAATGCCATCATCAATACACCGGCGCGGATGCCGGTCAAGACTGCGCCATCGCCTGCTGCGGTGCGGCTACGGAGCCTGCTGGAAAGGCTCGGGCTGGTGCATGGAGAGGCCAGGATGTCGCCCATGGCCAGGGCCGAGGCGAATCGCCGATTTTTGACCGAGCATTTTGCCGGATGCATTGCCCCGTTGAAGACCAATTTCATCGCGGTGTGCAGCGCCCGCAGTGGGCGGTTGCTGCGCACCTGGCCGGTCCGGTTTCCCCAGGCGGTGCAGGCTATGGGGCATGGGCTGGTAGGTTTTATCTCCGGCGGTCGGCGGATCATGGTTCTAAACACACAAACCGGTGTGGTCCGGCCGCTGGTTCACGGGCTGGATGACGCCACCAATTTCACCATGGGTGCCCACGGAAAAATATATGTTGCCGAGGCTGGCGCGCTGCAGCAGGTTCAGACGTTTAGCGTCGGCGGCAAGTTGATCGGGGCGATCGGCCGCCGTGGCGGACGCCGACTGCTGGGACCATGGCAGGCCGACGGCATGTACCAACCGGCGGCGCTGGCGGTGGATAACCGGCATGGCCATCTGTGGGTGGCCGAGGCGGACTTTTATCCGAAACGCGTAAGCGTATGGAATTTAAAAACCGGCCGACTGGTGAAGGAATTTTTCGGGCCGGGCCATTACGGAGCTTCCGGCGGTGCGATCGACCCCTGGCATCCCAACCGCATGGTGGGCGAGGGATGCGCCTGGCGGATAAATCCGAAAACCGGCCACGCCCGCTGCACCGGCATCGTCAACCGTCGCTATAACGGCTTTGCGGTTTTCTGCCATCCGGGCAACGATCATACGTATTTGGCGGTTAATTTTGAGGTGATGCACGACTTCGCGGGGCTGCGCATCTACGAGCGCATCGGCCCCGGTGACTATCGGCCCTGTGCCGAGTGGCGGCCTGATTATGCCAATCAAACCACCCTGGTCTGGTCGGATCGCAATGGCGACGGCAAGATTCAGCCGGATGAGATCACCACGCTGCCGTTTGCCATTCAATTTCACGGTTCAAATGAATGGTCGACCAATATCAACCCGACGGATTTTACGCTGTTTGGTCTGGTGTCGGGCCCGAATACCGCACGCGCCCTGTGTTCTGCGGCGCGGGAGGTTCCAGGGACGCAGATTCATTTGACGCAAAAGATTTTTCGGCGGATTTACCGCATCAATCCGGCGGGTTTTACCGCTTGCGGCGCTCCCCGGTGGCACTTAAAGAAGATACAGTCGTTGCCGTATGTGTGGAGCCACGACCTGGAAGCTGGGGGCGGCGGGATGTTGCCTTCGGCGGGTAATCACATGCTGGTTACCTGCGGCGTTAATGCTTTCAGATGCTACAATCTGGCTACCAAGCAGTTGCTGTGGTCTTACCCCGACCCATTTTATCAGGTGGGCGCATCGCATTTTGCGCCGGAGCCAGAGCCTGGCCTCTTGCGCGGCCCGTATGGTTTGGTCGGCACTTTTAAGACCCCGCAGACGGGTACCGTGTGGTGCATCAACGGCAACTGTGGGGAGTGGTATCTGCTCACGGCCCAGGGTTTTTACCTGGCCCACCTGTTTCAGGGAAGCCCATTCAAGCTGGCCTATCCCAAGGCGGCTGTGCCCGGCGCGGATATGACCGAAGCACCGAGCGGCTCCGGTGCGGAGGACTTTGGCGGATCGCTGACCCAGGCCCCCGACGAAAAAGTTTATATTGAGGCCGGCAAGACAGCGGATTGGAATATCCGCGTTCATGGGCTGCGGCGGGTTGTCTCGATTGGCAGTGGCGTGCTGACCGTCAGCCGGAGCGACCTGGCCCTGGCTCGCCGGCAGCGAGAGATACAGTTGCAGGTTGCGGCCGGGCGGAAACAGATGATCGTGCGGCATATGCAGGTGACCTTCACCGGCCATCCCCAGCGGGACTTTCACGGTGGAAACTGGGCTGACTTTCACAAGGGCCGCTCCACCGTTAGAGTTTTTACCGCATGGGATCGCAAGAATCTGTATCTGGGCTGGCACGTGGTCGATGCGACGCCGTGGGTAAATCATGCCACTGCTCCCGCCCAAATGTACATGTCCGGCGATACGGTGGATTTCCAGTTTGGATCCAATTTCAAGGCTGATCCCAAACGAGCGCAGGCAGGGGCCGGTGATTTTCGTATCTCCATCGGCAGTTTTCATGGAAAACCCACAGCGTTAATGTATCGGTGGGTTTCCAAGATACAAAAGCCTATGATCTTTTCCTCGGGCGTGGTGCATTCCTATCGGGTGGCATACGTAGCGGTCATGCATCACGTGCGAATAAAAGAAACGACCTGGCCCAACCGACAAGGTTACAATGTGGAAGTGGCGTTGCCCTGGTCGTCTCTGGCTTTTACCCCTAAATCAGGCGTTCGCTACAGTGGTGATATGGGCGTAACCTACAGCAATGCGGCCGGTGATTACACGGATTTGCGCAACTATTGGAGCAATCAACGGACCGGCCTGGTGAGCGATGCGGTATTTGAGTTGCGGCTGGATCCGGCGGATTGGGGGCAGTTTATCTTCCAGAAATAATCGGATGGGACTCTTATCGATGAGCAGGGGGGAGTGCGGACTGATGGCAACCGTATTGTGCAGCCGTCTGCGAAAGATCGGGGAGAGATACTCTTGTTATGAAAGGAAAATTTTATGTGCAAGTGCAGGATATATCGCAGCCTGGTGATTTGCGGATGCATGGTTGCGGTGTTGCTGCTTCCGACTTTAGCCCGGGGGGCAGTGGCTTCGTTTGGAGTATTTAATCAGGAGGCCCGTGCGGGGCGGCCCATGTCCGTGGTATTCTTCGGCGGATCCCTGACCTGGGGAGCAAACGCCCGCAATCCGCAACGCAACAGCTACCGAGCTTTGATGGAGCGTTACCTGGAAAAAAAATATCCCCGCACGCAGTTTCGCTTCCATGATGCGGCTATCGGCGGAACCGGTTCCAAGCTGGGCCTGTTTCGTCTGCAGCGTGATGTGCTTGCTTATAAACCCAATCTGGTGTTTCTGGAATTTACCGCCAATGATAATCTCTATGGCACCGATACCCAGACCCTGGCCTGTTATGAACATATCTTGCGCACCCTGATCCGCAGGGGCATACCGGTGGAACAGGTCTTTCTGGGCTTTGAATCCAACTATGACCCCCGTGCCAACCCGCTTAAGTGGTCGCGTCTTGTGGCTCACCAGCGCCTGGCGGCGGCTTACCATACGGCGGTGGGCGATAGCTTTCCGCTGGTAAAGCGGCGGCTGGCGGCCGGCGTGATTACGTTGCACCAGATGTATCCGTTCGATGGTGTTCATCCGGGGGATGCGGGATACAAGCTGTTTTTTCAAGCGGTACGTAATGGATTTGTGCGGGCGGTCCGTGACCAACGTGTGTGCGTGGTGCCGCCGCATACGGTCTTTCCGGATCTTTACCGCCACTGCCGGCGGATTCGCTTGGCGCGCATGCATTTGCCGGCGGGCTGGCAGGTGGCACGAACGTATCGAACCTCTATGTGGTTTGACGGGCTTTCCAGCCGTTGGATGGGCGACGTGGCCATGTGCCAGGCCAAAGGCCGGACGATGATTAAGCCGCTGATTGTTCATTTCAAGGGCACCTTGCTGGGCCTTTTCGGTGAGGCCGATGGCCAAAGCTTATCCTTCAAGGTGTGGGTGGATGGCAAACCTCTTCTGCGGCCTGGCCGGCATCCAGCTCTGGCAGCCGCCGTCTGGTCCTGGAATACCGCGAGATTCGGTGGCGGACGGCTGTTCAGGTGGAGAGTCTTGTCCGACAACCTCCCGCCCGGGCAGCACATCATCAAGATTATGCCGGTTGTGCCAAAAGGTCAGCACACAGGACAATTGCGGATTGAAAGCGTCTGTGCGGCCGGGGATTAATCTTCGCTTCGGGCATCCATTGGCGGAAAGAGCATCCGTGGGCCGACAAACAGAACATTGGACTGGTGAAAAAGCGTTTACTTTGCAGGCACTTTTGCACACTTGCTGAAAAACCCAAGGATTTGCGGTATTTTCGGTGCCGTAGTTGATCGTGTTGCTCCGATCATAGCCACGGCCGAAACGATGCCGGTGTCCAACCTTGGCCGAAGCTCTGGCACAATCTGCGGGCAAGCCGCCAGACGGAATTAAGTCGTATTCACCCCGAACATGTGGTCTGTGCATGGCTGGGCAATAGTCAAAAGGTGGCCCGGGAAAACTACCTGC
>JAJZCR010000074.1 GCA_021851715.1 Planctomycetota bacterium | reverse complement strand
CAGTCCGGAAGCCCGTGCGACGGTCCGAATACCACCCCAACCCAAAACCTTCGCCTCGGCCCCTGCCCACAGCCGCTGCAAACGCTCGTTGAGCCATGGCGACAGGAATCGAAACCGATCGCGTACCGCATCTTCGCACTTCGTGTCCATGCCGAGTATTATAACACCACTCGATATTGTATCAAGTTATTTCTGTACGAAGCCTAAATGTCAATATTATATCGGCTTACGATTCAAATCGTTTCGTCTCTTCGGCCGGAATCAGCTTTAAAATGGCACTGGTTTCATCCCGATCACCTTTAATTTTATCCCGCATTTTTTCCAGCATCATCCGCGCCATCCGCATGACATCCACCTCCAGACGCACGATATCCGGATAGGTAAATTGCGACAGCCCGCGATTGGCATGGGTGGCAATCTGCAACTCTCCGGGAACTTGAATTCCCATATCCTGCGCCGCACGTAACATCCCCTGCGTCACGTGGTCGTTGGCACTCACCATACCATCCGGCTTACGTGTCCACTTTTCCCAAGCCGCCCGAAAATGGCGATAACCTGCAAGTTCCCACGGCAATTCTCCGGGGATTAATACGTACCATTCCGGATGGTACGGCAAGCTATGGCGCTGCAGGGCCCGGCGGTAGCGCTGTTCGCCGGCGGCATCCGGCGAATCAATATGATCCAGCATGGCAATACTGCCGCACCCGCGCCGGCACAACAGGCCTACTCCCAATTCTTCAAGGGACGAAGGATCGATAATCACCGGGTTAAAGGCCAATGGCAGCCCCAGCTTCTCCAGATCGGCACGCCAGCCGCTGATCGGACGCGAAGTCATGCTTAAAATGCCCGCATATCGGCGCGCTGCCACCAGCCGGTGAAATGCCGCCAGCCGGTCTCTATCCGGTTGTTCGTATGTACCGAACATGTGAATTTCTACAAACAGGCCGTAATCCGGCCCGTAACGCGTCAACGCCTCAACCAGGGCCAGGTCAAACGAATTCAGATTGTAAGGCTCCCAGTATTGGGCGAAGGCTACGGTTAAAAGCTTGGCCCGCACTGTGGTGTAAAGCCCTACCCGGGGACGAATGGTTAAAATTCCTTCCGCTTCCAGTGCCTGCACCGCACGGGTCAATGTCGCCCGGGCAACACGCAACTGGCGCAGCAACTGGGATCGGGGCGGCAACGCACTGCCAGGTTCCAGCGAGCGAGCTAGTTTTCGCAGTTCGGACTTGACTCGCTCATGCCTCCGACCGGATTCATGGCTGACTTTTCTCGATGGCATTGCTGACCTTTCGCAGGGAATCAGGTTAGACAATTCCGGTACACTCGCCTGAGTATCCGGTGCATGGCTTGTGCATGCAAACGTTACGGTACGGCTGATCAGACCGCCGCTACGGGCGGACGGCATGAATCCCATGCGCCGTGTACCAAGCGCTAATCTGCTTCACGCTGCGCTGTTCCTGGACTGGCGTACCCACCCACCATCGGTCCGCACTGAAAATCAGATGATAACTCGCCGGTTTCTTTCCGGCCAAAATCACCAGGCAAGCCAGCGGCAAGGTTTTATTGGAAGATTGTATCACGTGGCCCTGGTACACGGTGGCGATGCCCGGCTTTCGCGGTTGATGTGCCAGGTACAACAAATAGGGTGCCGCTTGACGCGAATGCGACAACCTTAAAAACTCAATAAAATGCGTCTGGACCACCCGGAGCTTGTTGTTCCGGCTCGCACATAGAGCTTTAAGATAAGCGACAATCACGTTATTCAGAGCGGCAGGCCGCACCCTCCAGTGGTGCAGTAATTGCATGGCCGGATCCTCCGCGTACCAGAATGAAGGCACAGGACGGACGGGCGGCGTCAATGTTTGCCCGCGAAAAACGGCCGTCGGGGCCGGTGCGTGCAGGCCCACCGCCATGCGCCACACAGCCGTTATCGCCCGCATAGACGGCTGGCAATTCCACAAGCCGTTCATCGCCGTGATGCGCACCACCACCGACGAATCTGTCAACAGCCACTGCAAAAACCACTGCGCGTTGGAACCGACCATGGCCCCCAGCGACTTGCAGGCCGCCGCACGTACAGACACCCGGTCCGAACATGTTTGCAAAAGTCGCGGCCAGATTGCCGGTGAAAAAGCCCAACGCACCAGGCCCAACCGCCGGGATGACGGCGCATGCATCATCACCATGGCCAGGATGGCCAGTTTACGCTGATATCGCAGCAGGTGCTCCACGCGGCGCGGATGGTTCATGAGCGCCACGCGTATTAAATCGGTGGCAATCGTCATCAGGGTCCGTGTGATTTTTTCAGAAGCCGCCTGGCGGGCCGGGGCCAAATTCGATGCCAGTGCTTCCAATCCGTGCCAAAATTCCATCTGGGCCATCAGCAGCTTCTGCGATTGCACGACGGAAAGGCTCCTCCTGTGCTGCCCCGGCGCAGCGACTGTGGCAGGCCGTACGCCACCAATACCCGCGTGTTTTCGAAAATCTACGGGCGTGGCGGCATGAATGCCCTTCGCGGCAAACCAGCGTGAAATGCGCGTGATGTCCCGCGATTCTTGCGCTTTACCGCCGGAAGTCAGAATCGGTATGCCTCCATTAACCTGCACGATAAAAATGGATACATGGTAATCGCTGAGCTTTTGCTGCGCCAGCCATACCAGCATTTCCAGCGGCAAGGTCCGATTCGACGCAAAATGCCCCCTGGTCATTAGGATATTATTGAAATAAAGATTGTTGATTCCCGCCGGTAACGGCCTGTGCGCCAGATAAAGCAAATACGGCGCAACCCGCCGCGGATTTCCCATCGCCGCACGCCGAAATGGCTTGATCTGCCAGGGCATTAAAGCCAGTTCCGTCTGGCCCGGGTTGGCTTGGGCCTGGCGGCAGGTGTGCTGAAGATAGCGCACCACTAAATCGGTGGATTGCGGTTCCAGCGGCTTCCAATGCGACAAAAGCCGGCACGCCAGCGGACCATCCTGTACGCCCCACCACGGCCCGGCTCCGGAGACCATCCTCATGGGATTGAACATTGGGATCATGCGCCCGCGGAAATTCACCGTTGATCCCGGAACTCCGACGAGATCAGGATGCTGCGGCCCAAGAATGATGGCACGCCGCCATACCACCCGCAGCATGGCCGGTGTGGGCCGGCGGTTCCACAGCACATCCATGGCAGTAATACGTACCGCCATATTTCTGTCATTGAGCAGCAGCTCAAAAACCGGGTTCACCTTGCTGCCGGCTATGCTGCCCAGGGCTCGAGCCGCCGCTTCGCGAACTGCGGCCCGGTGGGAAAACGCCGCTGCCACACTCGAAAGATGATGGCTGGAAACGGCCCATTGCATCAGGGCCAAACGTTGCGCCAGGGGCAGCCGCAGCAATGCCGGCGCCCAGCGCATCAAATTTCTCTGGTACTTCAGCAACTCCATGACCGCGGCCCCGCTTTGCTTGCCGCGGACCTCCAGCAATCCATGAATCATGCCCGTCGCCGCCAGCCGAATCATTCGGCTGCCCATTTGCCGCCTGGAATAAACATCCGAGGTTAAATTCACCATGCCCTGCTGCAGGTCCCTTGCCGTTGCACCGGCAGCCGGCGGCGTCATTGGTACCGCAGCCTGGGCGCAGGCAGCCCCCAACATCCCAACGCAGCCCCCAATAATCATGGGCAACCATGCGATACCGGCTAAGCTGTCGGCGGTTCTCTTCGCCATCGCTACGTACCTCTTGTTTGCCACGTATGGCCTCGTCAGGATTGCCGTATTGTACGTTCCAGAAACACCTTATACTCTGTGAAATGTTCAATGGCAAATCGTACCCCCTCGCGTCCCAATCCTGAATCTTTCACGCCACCGTAAGGCAAGGCATCAATCCTCGTGGTGGGAACATCATTAATGATGACGGCCCCCATATCCAGCACTTCAAATGCCTGGCGGGCTTTGGCCGCGCTATCCGTGAAAACGCCGGCCTGCAACCCAAAGCCTGTTCTGTTGATACGATCCAGGGCATCATCATAGTCCCGATAGGTTTCAATTTCCGCCACCGGCCCGAACACCTCCTGGTTGACCAGCGGCGATTCAGCGGCGACATTTGCCAGCAATGTTGGGTAATAGAAATTGCCTTCCCGTCGGCCGCCACATAACAGCACGGCTCCCCGCCGCACCGCGTCAGTCACCCATTGCTCAATGCGTGTGGCCGCAGCCTGATCAATCATCGGCCCTACCACATCGGTATCCACCAGTGTATCCCGGAGTTTAAGCTGCTGCGCTCTTTCCACCAGCATCCTGGTGGCTTTTTCCGCAATAGATTCATGGAGAAATATGCGCTGCACGCTGATACAACTCTGGCCGGAAAAGCCAAAGGCCGCGGGCACAATTCGCTCCACAGCATCCGGCAGGTTTACCTCCGGCTCCACCACCACCGCACTGTTGTTCCCCAGTTCTAACAGCACCCGCTTTTTACCGGCCTTCTCCTTTAATTTCCATCCCACCGATACAGAACCGGTAAAGGATAGAAGAGCAATGCGGTCATCCGCCACCAGAAAATCTATATCTTCGCGCCGGCAGGGCAAAATATGCCAATAACCCGGCGGCAATTTCGCCCGGCTGAGCAACTCGCCCAGCAGGTGCGCCGTCATGGCCGTGCGCTCCGACGGTTTGACGATAAACGGGCAGCCGCAGGCCAGTGCCGGAGCCACCTTGTGAGCCACGAGATTCAATGGAAAGTTAAACGGCGTAATGAACAGGCATGGGCCTGCCGGCACCCTTTCCGCCACCGCGCGGTAACCCGCAAATTTGCCCTCGGCATCCGCCGGAAGTTGCACTCCGGCAATGCGTGTGCTTTCCTCCATCGCCAGGCGGAACGTCGTCAATGCCCTGGCAACCTCCGCTTCAGCCAGTTTTAGTGGCTTGCCGCTTTCCAGGGCAATGCACTTGGCAAACTCGCCGGCGCGCTGTCCAAGCTGTTCAAAAACACTGCGGCACCATTCAAAGCGCACATGCGTGCCAAGTCGTCGGACCACAGGCATCACGCCGGCCATGGCGGCGATGGCATCCGCCAACTGCCCGCGGGAGGCCTGTGAAACAGTGGCAATTTGCAGTTGCGTTTCCGGACTAAACAGCGGATAGGAATCGGCCTGGCCGCCCACCGCCCGCCCAGAAAGCCAGATTGCAACAGGTGCGGACATTATTCATCCTCAGCATCCAAAGCCGCCGGAGCAACCATCCCCATGTTATGCTCCAGCTTCCATTGCAGCAAAGGCCGCAGCACAAATTCCGCCGCCATATAAATGCAGCCGATACCCAGCGCAATGACCAGTCCCAGGCTGGCAATACCCCGATCACGCCCCAGGGCCAAAAATCCAAAACTACTGCACGTAACAAAACCGCACATCAACAGCGCCCGCTCGCTGACATCCCAGAATCGCCACACCCGCCGCGGGTTATCCACGGCTTCGCGGTAACGATGCACCATGAAAACGCCGTATTCATGTCCCGCTCCGATTAAAATGGGCAGCCCGAAAAAATTTGCGAAGTTCCAGTCAATATGCAGCACACCCATCAGGCCTGCCAGCATCGGTAGTCCCAACCCCAGCACACTGACGGTTACCAGCGTCTGGCCGATGCGCCGCATATCCAGAAGCACCAGAATCACCACCAGGATCAGCGCATAAACGGTGGCTTTGATAAATGCGTCGCGAATGGCCCGGGTGGAATCGTAAATCTGCGGGGCGATGCCGGTTAAATCCACCCCGGGTGGAATCAGGCCGGCCTGTCCCTGAACCCCCTGTAACACATGCACAAATTCACGCAAATTATGCTGCTTCCATAAATTAAATCGCGGCTGAATATACAATGCATAAATGCCGTTTTTACTTACGTAGTGGTGCCGGAGGGACGCCGGCACCTCGGCCAGATTCAGCGGGCCGGGACACAGCGTCTGCGCCATGGACTTCATCTGGCCTGCAAATGCCCGCTGCCATTGACTCACACGCTGTGCCTGCCGCACGCGACTGGCCACGGAAGCTCCATTCACGGCACGCACAAATTGATTCAAATTGGTAACCACAGTACCCGCCGCGGTCTTGAGGGAACCATCCATCGCTGTTTCACCCCTGGACCAAACCGCCGCCAGGTGCGATGCCGCCATCGCCACCGCGGAAAGATCCGCAGCGGAGAGAGAATGTGGAGCACTCCAGTCAATACTGGCAATCGCCCGTCCGTGCTGATCCAGATATCGCTGTTTCGCCTGAGCGTCCAACAGACTGTTGACCGAAAGAATCGGCGAACCTGCAAAACTCGCCGCCTTCACCAGGCGACGGTTCACCGGTTTCAGGGCGGAAAGTCGCTTCGCGAGTACCACCGCCGACCACGTGGGCAATTTCTTCACCAGTTTGACACACTCCAGGCCCCGGGCCTGTAGATTCAGCAGGTTCGGATCAAACCGCAGTCCAACCGCCCACGGCAACAGTGTAAAAAGCACCGCCAGCCAAATAACCAATCCCGAAAACCGCAGCCACTTGCTGCGTTTGAAGGACCGACTGACCGGATACCGCGCCGCTGCGTGTACCGGCTTAAATTGCGGTGGAAACAAGACCAGCAGAGCCGGCAATACCGTGTAACCCGCCAGCAAACAGAGCAGCAATCCCCCGCCCGCAATAATCCCCAATTCCGCAGCCCCGCGGAATGCCGTCAGATTGGCGACCAGAAAGGCTCCCGCAGCACCCAGGCAGGCAGTAATGACCGGCGGACCGGTATACCGGAACACCCGCACCCATACGGCCATGGGCCGTTGATAGCGGCGAACCTCGCGCCGATAGCGGATCACAATTTGAATCAAATAATCCATGCCGATGCCGATCAGTGCGATCACAAACACCGTCGAAAGCAAATTCAGTTGTCCCACCGTCAGCGTAGCGTATCCAAAGGTCCAGCCGATGGCCACCGCCAGTGATATGCTCGCCGCCATCGCCAGCCACACCGATCGCAGCATCAAAACCAGGCCCACCAGCACCGTCAGCATCGCCACCACTTCCGCGATGTCGGTATCGTGGGTGGTAATCTTCATTTCCGCCGACGAAAGCACGGCCCGCCCCGTCATGCCAACTGTAAACTCCGTCGCAAAAGGCCGGACCGCAACTGTTGTAGCCGCCTCAATATGCGTCAATGGGGTGGAAATCGCCGCCAGAGAATCGTAGGTAAAGTGCGGATAAATGCGGATCACCAGCAGGTAACGCGAGGCATTGTTGGCTTCGGGAAAATAATAATAGCCCCACGCGCTGGGATCGGTCCGCGAGCCGCCCATCAGGCGTGATAAATTCGGCACACCCGGGGGCCGGGTCGCTATTGCCGCCGATGGTTGTACGCTCTCACGTAAACTCTGCGCCACGGGAACCAGCAATTTTGCTGCGGAAGCATCCGGCGGTTGTTCCGCAGCCAAATGTAAAAACCGTTCCAGACGCGACGAACCTAACAGTCGCTCTACCAAGCTCGGCTTTTGCCCCCATACGTGGCCCAGCACCGCAAACGCATTTGCTTGCGCAGCCGCCATTTTTACCAGCGGCCAGCCTGCAAACAAAAGTGCCTGGTGACCTAATTTTTTCAATGGTACGTGGCTGTCCACGGAATTCACGTACCTGTGCAACCCCTCCACCCGCTTGGCTATGGCGTTGGCGCATTGAATCCATTGCCGCGCCGGCGGCGGCTGAGCCGGATTCCTCGCCTGAAGCGTGATATACACCGCCTCGTTTTCCGGAAACTCTTTGATAAAGTCCAGGTAGTGATGAAAAAATGGAACCTTGGCTGAGAAAAGCTTGTTTTGATCCGTCGAGATCGTCAGCCGCGTCAGCGCCAGCAATGTGCCGGCCGTCAACAGGATGGCCGCGACAACCAGCGTCAGGCGCGGATGTCGCACCACGCTCATCACCACGTCCCGGATAATCACTCGTTGCATGGGCCCCATATTCACCTGGCTAGCGGACGATGGACGATAAGGCGAATCCGAAAAGACGGCTGCACCGCCGTGGTGCTTAGGCATCGCGAAAAAATAACTTGCGCATTCTGGCTGGTTCTTTTGGCCGCTGGCTTCGTTGCTCGCTTCTTACAGACCCGTGGACAGGGTATGCTCGGCGCTCGCGCCTCGCCAACGGTCCAAATTCCTGCGCCATAATTACTCAAGTTATTTTCTCGCAATGCCTTATTCCCGATTGTCCGCTATCACCTTTCCTCGTCACGCCGTGACCGCATTTTTCGCCAGGCTAAACACGGTATTCCAGGCCGCACCCGGTACGCGCTGGGTATCCGCCAACACATCTTCCATGGCGGTTAAAAACCAGTCCATATCCGCCCGGGTCGCCACCAGCGGCGGCAGAAATTTAATCACCTCGGTATGATACCCCGCCACCTGCGTGAGAATATGATGCTTGTTGAGCAGCGGAATGATGATCATCTGCCCGAACACGCCAAAATTCAGTTTGTGCAGCGTATCCCAGGCCAATTTGAGCTTAAGGGATTCCTTTGGTCGGGCAAAATCAATCCCGAACATCAGGCCCTTGCCGCGAACTTCGGTTACAAACGGACAGGTCTTGCCGATTTCAGTCAGTCGCGAAATGGCATACTGGCCCAGCTCCTGTGCGTTTTCCACCAGTTTTTCTTCTTCAATGACCCGGATACTGCCCAACGCTGCCGCCATCGCCAGATCGTTTTGTCCAAACGTGTTGGAATGGACCACGCAGCGTTCCAGCGAATTAAAAACCGAATCCATGATGCCAGGGCGGGTAATCACCGCTCCCACCGGCACAAATCCACCCGATAGCCCTTTGGCTGTGCAAATAATATCCGGCTCCACCCCGGGCCAGTGCTGGAAACAAAACCACTTGCCCGTGCGGCCCAGCCCCGATTGCACCTCATCGATCACCAGCAGTGTGCCGGCCCGGTTGCACAAACGCTGCGCTTCAGCCAGGTAGCCATCGCCTACCAGTTCGCAGGTTTTGCCCTGAATAGGCTCCAGGATAAAAGCGGCTGCATCCTTTTTCGCCAGCGCCTGCTCCAGCGCGGCAATATCATTAAAGGGAATCGCCTGGGTATCCGGAAGCAGCGGACCAAAACGCTGTCGGAAAAAATCCGCCCCATTAATCGCCAAAGCCCCCGTGGTTAATCCGTGAAACGCATGGTCGCAATAAATAATGCGGCTGCGGCCGGTATTGGCCCGGGCAAATTTAATCGCCGTTTCCACCGATTCCGCGCCGCTGTTGGTAAAAAATACCCGTGAAAGCCCCTCCGGCGTATGGCGCACCAGTGCTTCGGCCACCAAGCCGCTTAGCAGGCTGCATTCCATGCGCACCAGGTTCGGGCTGGATGCGTCGAGCAAATCCTTCAGAATTGCCCGGATCTTCGGATGATTGCGCCCCAGCATGAACACGCCCCACCCGGTCAGCAGGTCCAGATACTTATTACCCTGGGCATCCCACAAATAGCAGCCTTCGCCGCGGATATAATTTTTGTCAAACCCGATGGTTTTGAGCATCTTCACAAACACCGGATTGATGTAATCCGTATGCAGTTCATATTGCTCACCCGAGCGATGCTGAAGCAAATCCGTTATTTTTTCCGGCATAGTCATCATCCATCTTCCACACGCCGCGGCAATGTCTCTACCGCTCCGACATTATATACAGTTTTGCGCTTGGCGGTTCCCGCCGTGCCGCAGTGTTCCGGTGATATATGCTCCTGTAATTTTTTCCGCATTCCTGCTTAACGCAGAAAAAGCAGTGCGGCCAACGTTAATAACAATACCCCCAGCGTGACGAGTGTATAAATCCAGTCATGGTCGTAAAACGCAAACAGCACCACCGACATAGCCACCCGCATAATGGGCGTGAGCACCAGCAGAACTATGCCCAACTCAATGATTTCCATCCCGTGTCCGTGCATGACGCCATGCCAGATCACTGCCGGACTGGCCTTAAAGTGCGTTGATTCCATGGCCTTGACTGTCGGCGGATGCCGGACAAAGCTAAGCGTCAGACCCAGTATCATCACGGCCACACTGACCGCCACGCCGATCCGCAACACCCAACCGGAAACATCTTGAATCATAAATTCGTTGATCACCGCAGGTGAACCCTCGGGATGTTCATCGAAAAGTTTCGTGTTGGTTGGCATAAGATTCTCCATGATTTTCCAGCGCAGACACCTGCTATTACAGATTGACGCCCAATCCACGCAACAGCATTTCCAGACCGACAATACCCAGGGCCGCAGCAAATATCTTTTTGACATTGTTGTTGGACATGCGCTCCATAAGCTTGGTGCCCAGCATGGCCCCCACCAGCACCGCCGCCGCCACCGGTACCACCAGAAACGGCAGCACCACGCCGCGCCGCAGGTATACCCCCGCTGCCGCCGCCGCCGTAACTCCAATCATAAAGTTGCTGGTGGCCGTGGAAACCTTCGCCGGCATGCGCATGAAAATCTCCATGGCCAGTACCTTGAGTACCCCCGCACCAATCCCCAATATTCCCGCCATAATGCCGGCCAGCGCCATCACGCCCATCGCCGGCGGAACATGGGCACAGTTGTACATCACCTCGCGCTTGAGCAACTTATCAAAATAAGAACCATTTAATTTCAACCTATTGGCCATGCGATCATTTTTGATGTTCTCCGGCAGTTCTTCCCCAATATTCGCCAGCACCGGCATTAAGGAAATCAGCAACATCACGCCAAAAGTAACCGAAAGTACCTGGGCGTTGAGCATGGGAGCCAGCACTGCGGCACCCACAACAGCACCGCTGGCGGTGGAAAGTTCCAGGAACATGGCGATACGCACGTTGGTAACATGGTCTTTTACATACACCGATCCGGCGGCGCTGGATACCGCAATGACCGATACAATGCTCGCACCGATGGCGTCGATAATGGGCATGCCAAGAAAAATAGTCAGCACCGGCACAATCACAATGCCTCCCCCCAGTCCGCTGATGGCCCCCACCACCCCGCCCAGCAGCGAAGCTCCACCCACTTCTAAAAGCCACCATACCGCATGCATGTCCATGATCATTAACCTCTAACTCGGTCACAGCGTCCGCCTTATTCGGCCCGGCCGCCGTTTTTTCTTAGCCACCGATACGCACTCGTCGCCCGGCCATCTGGCCAGGAAACAGACTTTAGGGCATCCTGCCTGTCGGTTCAACTGTTCACCTATCGGGTCCCAACGACGAATTGGAAGCCACCGGTATTTTGGCTACAATTGCGTCGGTGAATGAATGAGTATGAACAAAGCGGCAGAATCAACACAACCGGCACCGGCGACCGACGACACCGCTGCAGGTGTCGCGGCCTCCACAACGCGTGGCACCTCGTCAGAACCTGCCATGTTTTCCGCAGCGGCGTGGCTCCGTTTTCTGCTGGTGGCGATCGGAGGCCTGGCCGCCGATCTCTGGTCCAAGCATGCCGCGTTCGCCTTTCTGGGTTATGGTCCGGGATCCAGGGTACAAGTCGTAATTCCGCATATTCTCACCCTCGAGACCACCCTCAACAACGGCGCGGTTTTCGGCATCGGGCAGGGATTGGCCATCTTGTTTATTCTGATCAGCCTGGTGGCCATGGCCTTTGTCGTCTACGTATTCATGAGCTCTTTGCGCAGGCAATGGATCATTCACGTGGCACTGGGGCTGATTCTGGCCGGTGCCATGGGCAATTTGTATGATCGCCTCTTTAACCATGGCCGCGTGCGGGATTTCATCCTGCTCACCCACTGGCCTTTTGATTTTAATCTCGCCGACACCATGCTCTGCATCGGCGTGCCGCTGCTGATCATCAACTGGCTGTTTCAACTGGGCGACAATAAATAGGGGCCGCACCCTTTGCAGGATGCGGCCCCGGTACAATCCAAGGCCCTGCGGCAATTCCGATTATTTAATAAACAACATCTCCCGGTAGGTCGGCAGCGGCCATTCATCATCGGAAATCATGGTTTCCAGCTTATCACCGGCGGCACGCACGGTATTCATCGCCGGAATCACCGTACCCTTGCAATATTTGGCATGGGCCATCGCATCGCCACTGCTGTGATGCTCCAGCACATGGGCCAGATCTGCAGTGGCCTTTTGCAGAGAACTGACCGTTGCGGAAATTTCGGCCAGCAGCAATTCCTGATCCGCCAGCGACGCTTTGGTCATCCCGGCATTCTTGGCGGCGGTAATCGATGCCGCCACCTCCTGCTGGTACTTGAATCCGGCTGGAATAATCATGGTGCGGGCCATCGTCGCGGTCATCTGGGCTTCAATGGTCACGGTCTTATTGTAATTTTCCAGGTAAATTTCGTACCGGCTGTGAATTTCCTTTTCGTTGAGCACCTTGTACTTGGTGAACAGCGCAATGGATTCTTTCGTGATCAGCGACGGCATGGCATCCACCGTGGTTTTGAAATTCGGCAAGCCGCGTTTTTCCGCTTCTTTATGCCATGCGGCGGTATAGTTATCGCCGTTGAAAATCACCTGTTTGTTTTCCTTGATAATATCCGCCAGCAGCTTCTGCACGGATTTGTTGAAATCCTTGCCGGCGGATTTATCCGCCTCCAGCTTGGTGGCAATGTAATCAAGGGATTCCGCAACAATGGTGTTGAGCACCGTGTTGGGTCCGGCAATGGATTGATTGGCGGAAACCGCGCGGAATTCAAACTTATTGCCTGTAAACGCAAACGGGGAAGTGCGGTTGCGATCGCCGGCTTCACGCGGAATCTTCGGCAGCACCGTCACGCCGATCTCCATGTGCCCGCCCTGCTTGCTGGACTTGGCACCGCCGCTTTCGACCTGGTCCATGATATCCTGCAGTTGATCGCCAAGGTAAATGGAAATGATCGCCGGCGGAGCTTCATTGGCACCCAGGCGATGATCGTTGCCGGCTGAGGCGATGGCCACGCGTAGCAACGCCGCATACTTATTGACCGCCCGAATTACCGCCGCACAGAAAACCAGAAACTGGGCATTGGCATGCGGAGTATCGCCTGGATTGAGCAGATTTTCGCCGGTATCGGTCGACATGGACCAGTTGTTGTGCTTGCCGGATCCGTTCACCCCTGCAAACGGCTTTTCATGCAGCAGGCACGCCAGGCCATACTTGTCCGCGGTTTTCGTCAAGGTGGCCATGGTTAACATCTGGTGGTCATGAGCCAGGTTGCTGTTTTCAAAAATCGGCGCAATTTCATACTGCGAAGGAGCTACTTCGTTGTGGCGGGTTTTCACCGGTACCGCCAGCCTGTAGAGTTCCTGTTCCACTTCCAGCATGCAAGCCAAAACACGCTCCGGAATAGCCGCAAAATACTGATCTTCCATCTCCTGCCCTTTGGGAGGCTTGGCTCCAAAAAGCGTGCGGCCGCAGTTGATCAGGTCGGGCCGGGCCCAGTAAAAGTTTTTGTCAATCAGGAAGTACTCCTGTTCCGGGCCGACCGTGGTGAATACTTTGCTGGCGGTGGTATCGCCAAAAAGCCGCAAAACACGAATGGCCTGGTGCGACAACGCCTCCATCGATCGCAGCAGAGGCACCTTTTTATCCAGGGCCTCGCCCGTCCAGGAGAAAAATGCTGTCGGAATCACCAGCGTGGTGCCGTTGGGATTTTCCGCAATGTAAGCAGGTGATGTGGGATCCCATGCGGTGTAACCGCGGGCTTCAAACGTGGCACGCAAGCCACCAGACGGGAAGGACGACGCATCCGGCTCCCCTTTGACCAGTTCCTTGCCGGAAAATTCCAGCACCGCACCGCCGCCATCCGTCGGCGCCACAAAGCTATCGTGCTTTTCCGCCGTTATGCCGGTCATCGGATAAAATAAATGGGTGTAGTGCGTGGCTCCTTTTTCGATCGCCCAATCACGCATGGCCACGGCCACAGCATCGGCAATGGCCGGGTCGATGGCCACCCCTTTCTTGATCGTCTGCTGGAGTTTTTTGAACACCGGCTTGGGCAGGCGCTGCCTTTGCACTTCCTCGTTAAACACGTTGGAAGCGTAGATTTCATGCAACGGCGTGGTTTTGTAATTAATGCGCGGCGCAATGGTCTTGAAATTGGTCATGGCCGCAATGGCGGCCCGGCGAGCGGTGGATGAACCCATAGTGAATAAACTCCTGTAAAAATACCCTTCAAACCGCCTGTTTTTAACACAAGGCCCAGTTCCAACTGGCTTCGGGTACCAAAGGCGGAAATTGTACCCAGTTCCCCGTATGCCGCAAGCAATCTTCATGCCCGGCGCCAAAAAGGTTGCAGATATTGACACAAAAATTTATCCGATGGTCATTTTATGCAAATTTAACCATTCCCGATTGCCCAACGATTGGGCAACAGAAACGTCAATCCCTGGAGGTGCTTAAAAATCAGGCGTTGATTAACATCACGGTGCCACTGCCAATTGCCTCGGAGGACGCAAAAACCCTCGATCACCTCTTGATCAAAAACCCTCCGTCCGCGCCGCTTGCACCAATGTCTGACATTCCGCCTCTCAACTCCTGCCGCCGCAGCCGATCCATGATGCGCCGACCTTACTCGCCAATCGCCGCGCCAGTTTCCATGAAGTGCCGTTTCGCTTCCCCGATGAGATAAAATGACCCCGTTACCGTCACCAGGTCTTCGCGGGTAATCGCACGCAGGGCGATCGACATCGCCTCCGGAAAGTTCTGGGCCACCTGGGCCATTTTCCCAAATCGCTCCACGTACAAAGAGGCCAACTCTTCCGGACTGGCACTTTTGGGATTATTTTGCGCTCGGGTAAAAATCACCTTGTCCGCTCCCAGCGAAACCTGCTCGAGCATGCCGTCAATGTCTTTGTCCGAATTGCATCCAAAAATAACCACCATGCTGTCATAGGCAATATACTGGCTGATACCGCGAAACAGCGCCTGCACCGATGCGGCGTTGTGGGCACCATCAATGATCACCCGCGGATTCGACCAGACAATCTCAATGCGGCCCGGAAGTTTGACGTGCTCCAGCCCCGCCAATGCCTTGGTGTCGTCGAAAGCCAGCCCCCGGCTTTTCAGTCGGTCCAGAATCGCCAGCGCCAACCCACAGTTCACGGCCTGATGTTCGCCGATCAGCGGAACCGTAACATGTTCAAAGTGCGAACGCTCGGTAACGAGCGTCACGCGAACCAGCGGACCGGCCTGACGCGAGACCTCAAAACGATATGAAAATTCAATATCGCTGCCCACAAAGTGCAGCGGAGCCTTGGTCTGACGGGCAATTTTTTCCAAAGCCGCCTTCACTTCCGGCAACTGATCGCAGGAAACAGCCGGAATATCTTTTTTGAAGATTCCCGCTTTCTCCTCGGCAATGCGGGCCACCGTGTTCCCCAGGATCGCCATGTGATCCAGGCTGATGTTGGTAATGGCCGTCACTTCCGGCATGAGGACATTGGTCGAATCCAGCCGGCCGCCCAGGCCAGTTTCCACAACCGCGATCTGCACTTCCTTTTCCGCAAAATAGGAAAAAGCCATCGCCGTTAAAATCTCAAAAAAGGTGGGCGGATCGTTGCTCATTTTTCGCACAATCGGCTCAATCTTTTTGACCAGCCGCACCATGTCGTGCATGCTGATCATCTCCCCATCCATCACAATTCTTTCACGCATGTTGAGCACATGCGGACTGGTGTACAGACCGGTTTTAAAGCCCGCACTTTGCAGCATCGCCGCCACCATCGTGCAGGTGCTGCCTTTGCCTTTGGTGCCCGCGATATGCACACTTTTGAATCGCAAATGCGGATTATCCAGATGTTTCAGCAGCAGACGCATGCGATCCAGATTAAACGTGGTGGTGTTATAACGCACCACCCTCATGCGTTCGTAATCGGTATGCGAATGTAAAAATTCCATCGCCCGTAGATAGGCTTTATCCGGTTTAGCGACAACCTCCACCGCCGGCGTTGCCGCGGGCTTGGCCGCGCGTGAGGATGAGGAAGGGGCACGCCCTCTCCCGGAATCATGGGCTTTCGCCGTGGCACGACGCCCACGGCCAACGGTACGGGTAGAGGTTTTACGTGGTTTGGTTCTGCTTATCACTGCCATAACGCCATCCTAACGTATAGACGGCAAAAAAGCAATTTATGGTCGAAAAAGCCCTCAGCTCAGCTTGCTTTTAACGTAATCCACCAGAGTTTGCACCGTAAAAACATCTCGAAATTTGTTTACATCTGGATCTTGTTCAAACCCGCTTAAATCCGCAAACGGCATGCGGCGTTTCAGTTCCGCCATGCCCTGTGGAGTCATGCGGCCGTTGCTCACATACTCCGGATTGCTGAACAGACTTTCCGGAATAAGTTCCCCCTTCGGGATCTTAATGGCAAAGGTCTTTTCCAATTGAAAGGTAATATCCAGGTAATCAATCGATTCCGCCCCCAGATCCTCGGTCAGACGGGCCGTAGGCGTCACTTCTGCGTCATCCACTGCCAAGGCATTGGTTAAAACTTCCCGCACCTTGACAAAGATTTCTTCCTGCGACATCGCCATGGCTGATTTCTCCAAAACACTCATCATTACAACGGAAGCGACCGCCCCGCACAATTCAGGACAGTCCCATGGATCCGCGCCAAATTCAGCTCAAACTCCCACACGCCGCGAAAGCTCCTGCCATTGGCTGCGCATCGCCGCAACCATGGCCCCATCGACGGCGGCCAACCCGGCATCCTGATCCGCCAGATTTAAATGCGCCAACTCAATACGACCCTGAATGGCCACCACATCATTCACCGTGCCGCGAATCTTGAACTCACTGTGGTTTGCTTCCAACTTAATCACATCCGCCTGCACCACAAGGGTAGTCCCCGGCTCAACAAAAGCCCCATACCGAATTCCCCGTACGCCCCGCAGCACAATCACCGAGTGATGGTATTGATCCCATTCCCTTACCACCCACGCCGCCGCCTGCACCGCAGCTTCCAGCATCAACACACCAGGCAGCACGGGAAAACACGGAAAATGATCTCCCAGGTATTCTTCCGCCATGCTGACCTGCTTGGCCATTTTAATGCTCAGGGCCGGCTCCACGGAAAGCAAGAGATCAACCAGAATAAACTTCACGCACGGAACATCCTAAAGCCTGTCCGCCAGACATAATCTGCAACATCTGCAACTGCCGGAAAAGCACCTGCACAACGCCAAAAATTTCCGGCATTGGCGTACTATGCCAATAACTTTTAACCGCCAACGCTGAATTTGACAAGCCTCCGGAGCTAAGATCTCGTTAAAAAACAGTGTTACAACTTCGGATATGAACTTGGGTGGAGCATGTAGTACCAATCCTCATGAAAGTCGTAGCGTTTAAGGTTTGGGCGTTGGATTCTCAGGCGGCTATGTGCGGGAGACAACCGGCGGTTTGCACGCGTGCATTGACCGTAGCGACGTTGTCCAATGGCTCTCAGCAGCACGGCCGGGCCGGAAAGCCGCATTGGCAAACCCCTCAAAAAAATAAGGAATTGGCATGATGGCTCACGTATACGTATGACCAAGACGACGGCGCAGTAAAAAGCGCAGTATTTTATCGGGATACCGCTAATCTGCCTGAATTGATGCAGGCCTTGAAAAAATATGGCCGCATCTGGACCATGTTGACCGTCAGCGGGTGCTGCAAACAATAAAATCATGGCCAGAGATGCCACCCCCACTCTGACCGAATTGAGCGCCATTATTACCGCCTGGCTGGCACTGCCGGAGCCGGTGCACGCGGGGATTGTGGCCATGGTGCAGGCTGTGACCCAATAGCTTCCCCGCCAGCCACCGGCAAGATGCTTCAGATGCTTCGATGTTTCGGAACAGGCTATTTTATTGGCAATTTTGCGGGTTGGTCCGAAAGCATTGCGAAACTTCTCAAGGCATTGGCCCTGGGGGTCGGACTTCCAGCCCGACAGAATTTTTGCGTAACGCCGCGAAACATCTCGTAGCATTGGCCGGGCAGCCAGCAGACACCATGCCCGGAGGCATGGATAGGTGCTTGGGTGCTTGGGAGGCAAAAAACGGGCAATTAAACGCCCAACGGCATGACGGGGCGACCACCGCCGTTATTGCCCACCATTTTGCGCGGCTTCCTTCTGCTTGATAGCGGCGGTCCACTTTTTGGCTACCGCAGCAGCCTGTGGCTCTCCGCTGGCCTCGGCCTTCTGTAGCCAGTGCAACGCCTTGGCGTAATCCCGCGGTACGCCCTGGCCGGTGGCATAAAGCGAGCCAATCCAGGTCATCGCCGACCCATTCCCCGCCGCCGCGGCCTTGCGAAACCATTCCATCGCCTTGGCGTAATCCTGGGGAACGCCTTGGCCGTCTTCATAAAGCCCGCCAATCCAGGTCATTGCCTCCCCACTCCCCGCCGCCGCTCCCTTGCGATACCATTCCATAGCCTTGGCGTAATCCTTTGGTACGCCTTGGCCGCCCGCATAAAGCGTGCCAATGCCAACCATCGCCACCCCATTCCCCGCCGCCGCACCCTTACGAAACCACGCCATCGCCTTGGCGTAATCCTTTGGTACGCCTTGGCCGCCCGCATAAAGCGTGCCAATGCCAACCATCGCCACCCCATTCCCCGCCGCCGCAGCCTTACGAAACCACGCCATCGCCTTGGCGTAATCCTTCCGCGTACCCAAACCCTTCTCAAATAGCCTGCCCAAGCTCACCATTGCCGCAGCGTCGCCGAGATGGGCGGCTCGGTTGGCCGACCGGAACGCGGCCGTAAATTGCTGCTCCATGCAATTGAGCGCGTAGGTCAGCGCTAAAGCCCTCACGTATGTCGCGCGACTATCAGCCGAGCAAG
>JAJZCR010000016.1 GCA_021851715.1 Planctomycetota bacterium | reverse complement strand
AACCGTTGATATCGCCGGAGAACGTGTATTGGTAGAGGGCATTGCCGAGGTTATCCAGACCGGTAACGGTAACCACCGGGTAGGCGGTATCCGCCGCCTGCACCGGGCTGCCGGTGGAACTCAAGGTCAGGCCGGTTTGGCTGGCCACCAGCCGATCACGCCAGTCGTAATTCATTAAGGTAACACGCGCCGTGCCGACGGCGTTGGTGCCGGCGTTGCCATCCGGATAGGCGATGGTTTCGGTGAGGCTGCCATCACCCACAGAGCCATTGTCATAAATGTTGGATGAGACTTCGGTCATATTATTGCCCGTGCCGGCATTGGAGCCGTCAAAATAGCCCGGCGTGCCGGCTGCTCCGCTTACCGTGTCATTGGTGCCCACCCAGGTGCTGACCACCCGGCCCAGATTGTCATAAACGGTGTCGGTGATGGTGCCGTTGGCGTCAATGGTTTGATATTGGCGGCCATCGATATCGTAGGCAAAGGTGGTGGCATAGTAATTGCCATTGGGATCCAAGCCTGAAAGCTGGTTGGTGATCTGCGTGCCGGAATAAGGATCATTGGGCGTGGTGGCCAGGTAAGTGTTGTTGTTGATGATGGCATAACTGTCGGATTCGGTCATCTGGCCGGCGGTGTTATACAATGTGCGGGAAAGGCTCTGAATAACAAATTGCGGATTGGAAACTGTGCCCGATCCGATGAGGTTAAACACATTGGCCGGGCCGGTGTTGGCCCCATTGCCCTGGATGAAATCATCGGGGATCATCACCTGGTAATTTTGCACCTGCAATGTGCCGGAAAAGCTGAAGGTAATGTCTTCGCTGTAGGTCCCCTCGTAAGTAACGCCGTTTTGCGTGTAACTGTACGGGATGCGGGTGCGCGACATCGTTACCGGCCCGGTAACGGCCGTCAACGTGCCCGTGCCGGCGCTATTGAGCGATGTGGTGGCCCCGGTGAAGGTGAATACCGCATGGTTGACATCGTCATACAAATAAAATGTCTGATCGCCGGCGGGGGAAGTTTGCTCAATAACCCGGCCCAGGTTGTCCACCTGATAAGTGGTGGACAGATTCAAACCGCCGCCGGTGGGTGTAGCCCAGTTGGCGGGCAACTCCGGCACACCATATTGGTTGTAGCCATTGGTGCCAAAGGACAACGTACCGCCGGGATAACTGCCCTGGTAATTGACCAGATCGGCGAGATTATTGGTATTGACATCCTGCACGGTCTGGATGACCGCACCGGTGGCATTGTCATAAGCGGTGTAGGTGATAAAGCCTTTGGCATCCATCGTCCACACCGGCTGGCCAAAGGTGTTGAGCACCGTGGTGGTGGCATTGGCAACTCCTGAACCATTTTGGCTGGTAGACACAATGGGGCTGCTGGTGGTTTGGTCCTGCATCTGATTGGTGGCCCCATTGGAGTTGGTTTGCCAGGTGTAACTGTAGGTGGTGGTTTCGGGGGCGGAGCCGTTGCCGGACACGCTTTGGTATTGGGTATAAGTGGCCTGGGGGAAGATGGTATCGCCGGAGGCGTCCTGGTGTTCAATGTAGGTGTAGGAATCCTGCTCGATGGGCGTACCGGAGGCACCTTCCTGCACGTAATCAGCCTCGGTATAGCCCGCTACGCCGCCGGACGTGGTGGTGGTCGCGGTAGTGCCGGCAAAATAGGTGGTGGAATTGATCAGGCCCTGATTGGCAAAGACCAACCCTTCGGAGATGCCCAGGTCGGCGTAGGTTTGCAGGGCGGCTTCCAACTGGGCCAGTGCCGCCTGGAACTCAGCCGGGGTACTGGCGGATTTTAACGCCGCGGCACTGCCGTTCAAAAACGACGCATTCAAATTGATCGCCGATGTGGAAATACTCTCCAACTGCCGCCCCTGGGAATCGTAGGTGTTGGCGGTGATCCACGCATCTCCATTGAGGCTGGGATTGCCGTTGTCGGTGGTATCCGCGGTCAATTGCAGCAGGGTATCGCCATCGCCGTTGGTATAGACAATGGTCTGGCTGCCATCCTGGTTGGTTTGTGTGGTGCGCGTGAACCAGGTGTTGTAATTGTCACCAGCGACGTAACTGGGGTTCTGGTCATAGCTGAAGGTCTGCGTGCCCAAGCCGGCGGTGGCCGCGGTGCCGCCTTGGCCAAAGGTTTCCAGAGTAACCTGGTGGTTGGAATTGTACTGAGAATAGTTGTCCGCATACGCGGCCACAGCGGCGTTGCCGGCCGAGAAGGGATCGGCGAATTCAGCAGAGAGCCGGGCAAAGGCCTGGGAGTTGAATACATATTGCAGCCCGCCGACAAAACCGACGGTGTTGCCGCCGGAGGTGATGTCGCTGGGGGTGTAATAGCGGTAATAGGATTCGTCGATCACGTTGCCGGTGCCGTCTTCCACCGTGACGGTTTGCAAATCCCCGGCATTGCCATAAGTCATATCGCCGGTGTAGCTGCCATCGTAATAGGTGAAGACCATCTGGCGGTAGAGCGTGGCGGAGCTTTGCCCCACGCGCTGAATGGATTGGGTAATCAGGGACACTTTGCCGGCGTTAACCCCGCTGGTTATGTAGGTGTAGGCAAACGTCTGGGTATCCCCGGCGGCATCGGTTTGCGTAACGCCCACGAGTTGGCCGGTGGAGTTATAACTGAAGGCGGCAGCGTTGCCGGCCGGATCGGACGCAGCAATCAATTTGCCCTGCAGGTAGGCCGGGGTGCTGCTGGAAAAATCATAATAGGTGGACACATTGCCGGAGGTATCCACCATGGTATAGGTGTTCTTGGCGGTGTGAACCAAGGTGTAATTCTCGTTGGCATCGCCCACTGCGGCGGTCTGATAGCCCGTGCCGTTATAATCAAATTCCAACTGGCTGTAAGGACCGCTGAGCACCAGAATATTGGGGTTGCCCGTGCCGCCGCCGCCGAGATTTTGCAGGAAGCTCTGGCCGGAATTGGACCAACCGTTGCCCAAGCTCGCGTCCGGGGTGCGGTTGGTCTGGGTGGTCCAACTGGGGCTTAGGCCCCAGAGGCCGGAAAAGCCCGGCGACGCCAAGGACACCGCAGTAACCGTCGGCGAACCGTTGTAATAGATCACCGAGTTGGTGGACGCGCTGCCGCAGTCCGACGGCTGCGTGGTGCCCGGATCGCCCACACTGCCGCCAGTCCCGGTGGCGTCATTCTGCCCGCCGACGTAATAATACTCCGCCGCCGTATCATCAAACCCCGCCGTATTGGCCGGCAGCGTGTAACTGGGCGAAGAACCGATATTGGCCAGCGTGAGCGAATAGGAATTGCCGTAATAGCCCAATCCCGTGCCCGCTGCGGCAAAATTGCCCACTTGGAAGCTGGTGCCGAGCGTGTTATTGGCCGTATACCCGCTGGCCGCGCGCAAAAAGGCCTGCTGCCAGGAATCCGCATACACGTAGCCCGGCGCGCTGGTGATGTTAATCACATCCGCATCCGTGCCACTGCCCGCATAGCTTGGACCCGCCGCCGTCGAATACAGCCCCCACGCGGTGCTGCTACCCGTCGTCAACCTTACCACCGGACTCCATGGCCCAACGCCATCGGCGTTGCCAGCCTGTATGCGGTAGCTGTACGTCGTACTGGGCATCAATCCCGTGGGCAGCCAAGTATCCGCGGTGCCCGGAATCGTGCCCACCGTATTCCACGTGGTCCCACCATCCGTGCTCTGCTGCACCGTAATGCTGGTGGCATCGGGTATGGGCCGCCAAGTGATCCGGCCATCGGAGCCGGAAAAACTTTCCGTCTGGATGCTCTGGGCCATTTCCGGCACAGTATTCAGGCTCGATACAGTGCCCACCGCCACATTGGAAAAGCTCGCCGTGCCCAGGGTATTGGCGTCGCTGGCGGCCACCAGGCCCACCGTCGGTGCGGCTCCAAGGTTGATTGTCACCTGGCCGATCTGGCTCCAGTTGCTGCCATCCAGGGAGATATAACCGGTTAAAACGCTACTCTGGTAAGTCAATGTCACCCACACCGGTGTACCACTGCTCGGCGGGCTATACGATATATCCGCCTGCATATTGCCGTTCTGGCTTTGGCCCGTACGCGTCAGAAACTCGACCCCATTGCCGGGCGTAATGAAAATACCCCCGAATACTGCCCCGTCATTGGCCGAGGACCGCATCATCAAGCCCGCCTGGGCCCAATTGCCCGTATTGCTCTGGCTGTTTATTTGTGCGGTAATTTGGCCATTCGTGCCCAATGGCTGGTACACATACTGAAAACTGTCTTGAATGTTGCCCAAATAGTACAGATTATAAAAGTTCGGCGATACGTTACCCGCACCCGAAACCGTAAACTGCCCGCCGCTGTAACTGGCGCTCCCCGCCACCGGCACCGGCCCAATATCACTGTTGCTCCACGGCGCTGGTAAACTGGAGGCCGCCATGGTGATACCCGCTACATTCGACACCGGCGAGCCAGCCGAGAGGTAATTCACCTGCACTTCATAACTGTACGCCGTCCCGGCCAGCAGGCCCGTGTCCGTAAAGCTCGTTAAACCGGGCGTCAAGGTGGCCACCGCGGAATATGCCCCGCCATTGACCGATCGCAAAACCGTGGTGGAAGCCTCATCGCCGACCACGTTGGGATCGGTCCAATTGAGCGTAGCGCTGCTGGGGGCAGAGCTGGTTACTGCTAAAGATGTCGGGGCCGCCGGGGCCGCGGTGGTTGCGGTCGTTACATTCACATTGGTAAACGTGGCCGTGTTGATGCCGCTATTGCCGCCCGCCGCCACCACCAAGCCCATGGGGTTGGTGGAATTGGTGAAGGCAATGGTCTGGGTGCTGCCGATCTGCGTCCAAATATAGCCATCCGTGCTGTAATACCCGCTGTAATTATTTCCCTGCCGCACCAGCTTCACCCACGCCGGCATCGACACACCCCATTGGTAGGCCACCCCATAAGCTCCGCCCGTGTTGCTGCGGTACTTGAACACCACCCCATCACCGGGGGTATAGAGCACCGCCACATTCATCGCCCCAGCCGAGAGACTGTCGCGCATCATTATTCCAGCCGGCGTGAACGGGCCTTGGATGCTTTCACCGGTGACTTGGGCCACAATCTGCCCATCCCCCTGCAACGACTCGTAGGCCATGTTGGCATTGTCCGTGCTCGACCAAGTGGAATATGTTCCCGCCCCGTTGTTGGTCCACAAACCCGTGGCGGCATCGTAGACGGTGCTGCCGGTAATCGGCGGATCGCCGATGGACGGGTCCTGCCAACCCGCCGGAAGCGTTTGCGGCGCGGTCACGCTTACATTGCCAAAGACGCCCGTGTTCACCGCGGTGGGGCTGTAACTGCTCACCGCCAGCCCGGCCAGATTCACGGATTGGCTGAAATCAACATTTTGCGCCGCGCCGATTGGCGTCCACGTGCTGCCATCCGTCGAATACGAGGCGGTGTAACTGGTGCCCTGCCGGGAAATTTGCAGCCAAAATGGTGTGCTGATGCTCGAAACCGTCCCCTCCACCTGGGCCTGGGTACCGGCGGAAGACCGCGTGATAAACTGCAACCCCAGCGAATTGGTGTAAAACAGCCCCACAAACGCCGAATCGGCCGCACTGGTGTCCCGGAACATGATTCCCGCCTTGGAATAAATGCTCGGATTGCTCATCGCCGTCACCTCGGCGGTAATCGTGCCATCCCCGTACCACTGCTGGCTGGCGAAGTTGAAATTGTCGCCGGCTCCCCAAATATCCCCACCGCTGGCATTGACCGTCCAGCTACCCGTCGCTGGATCATACGCGGCGCTGCCCATCGCGCTGGGCACGCCAATATCCGCGTCGCCGACATTGCCCGGCGTGGTTGAAAACCCGTTGATATTCACCGTCTGGGCCTGATTGGCATTGCCGGAAGTTACCACCAGGCCCGCTAAATTGGTGGCACTGGTAACCGTCACGCTGATCGGGGTGGAATTCAACTGCGTCCAGGTGCTGCCATTCTGGCTGGCATAAGCAGTAAAATTCTCCGTGGCCCCGCCGGCCCCAACGCCCGGACTTACCGTGAGCCGCACCCAGGTGGAAGCACTTTGCTGCGTGAACGTAAGGGTGCTTTCATACACCATGGCCCCGCCAGTGGTGCCGCGGTAATTGAAAACCACCTCTCCGCCCGATGTTACCCCCGCCGCCGCCATCTCACTGCCTGCGGCGGAGGTATCCCGCCAGGCCACTCCGGCCAGGGCCGCATTGCCCGTGGCCGCCACCGTTCCAATATCCGCTGTGATTGAACCGGTGCCCGTCCAGCTTTCCGCCGTGTAATTGAATTGATCCGCGGTGCCGCTATTAACACTGCCCAGGCCCGTGCCCGCCGCGGTTATCTGATACTGGTTACCAGTGATGGAATAATTGGCAGTGCCGCTGATGGCGGGGCTGCCAATGTCGAAGTTCGTATACGGCGTGGGCAGCGAGCTAAGCATTATACGCGGCTCGAGGGCATAAAAGAGCAGCCGGCGCTGTCGCCGTCCGCGGCTGGCTTGCCCTCCCTGCGGCCAGCGGCAGTTCAGCGCCTCACGAAAAGCCGCGGCAAACCGCCGCCGCAGATAGCCCGCCAAGGTTCCCGCGAATCCAGCCACGATCCACCGCCTTTCGTGAAGACCGACGTAACTTCGATGCCCTCTGGCTCCGCGGTATTTGGTCCTTCGGGCGGCACACGAAAATCGGAAATGGATGGCCCGCCGCCCGGCCAAATTCTTGATCCGGAAAGAACGTTACCGCGCCGCGAAAACGATTGCAAGCACAAAATTAAAAATCCGGCACCCGGCAAAAAGTTTAGCGCCAAGCCAACGTTTGGTTAATCTGCGGCGTTACTTTATTTTACGTTCATCTTGTTTTGGTGTTGAGGACTTTGGCCACTTGCTCCAAGGTGATATCCGGTTTTTTCCCGTTGCTGGACAAATGAACACACCCCGTCTTGTACTACCAAAACCGGTCGGGCAGCGTCTTATAGGCCATACGCACTGTTTGCCAGCGCTTTGCCCGAAAAGGCTTGCCGTGGTGTGCGACATGGTCCGCACGCTTGGCGGCATGCGGGGCCTGCGCGGAATCATCGCATGGCTCGGTTGGCGAGCAGGCCCATTGGCGGGGAACTACGCCCGGCGGCGGAAGTTCGGCCAGATGCCGGGTGAACTCTTGCCCAACGCCTTTAGGTCGGTATACTATCCTTGAGATGTAGTGTGGATTGGAAGTCCGTATGCCTAAAAAACCGTTCGAAACCGTGCCCGACAAGGATTTGCAGCGTGTCATCGAGATCGCTGATTCCGCCCTGCGATTACGTCGAAAAGGTTTAACCGATGGACGCCAACTGGAATCCGCCATCGGAGCCATGTTCCTGGGCCTTTTATTTGGATACCGTGTCCTGGAGATCATGCACAATTATCGCACCCGACGGCGGTATTGCGAACTTCTCGGGATCAGTTCGTTTCGGGACATATGCCCCTCCGTCGGCTCGGAATCCGACCGGCACCATGTCTACCGCATCGCCAAGTCCGTGAAGAACTTCTGGCGGGCCATCGCCGGAGAAAACAAAGAATTGCCGCGTGAACTGCTCGAAAAGAAAAACGCACTTGAATAGAAATAGTGTGCCTTGAATTCCATCTTGCTTGGTTGTATACTACTCGCATGACACGGCCACAGCCCCCAACTGCCTGTGGCATCGGCGGAACACGCCAATTAACACAAGGAAGCCCAATGGACGCAGACCCAGACCGATTTATCAGAATAACCCGCGTAGTCGAACTCATGGGTATCGCACCACGCACCGTATGGCGCCGGGTCGCCAGTAACGACTTACCCCCACCTTACCACAATGGCCGCGCCGCCGTCTGGTCCGAATCCGAGATACGCGACGCTATGCAGCGCATCAAAAATAGGAGCACAAAATGATTGCCTACGTGTTTATTCCAAAACGAACAGGCCGATCCCAAAAGCGAAGCCGCCCCGAATACTCGGCCCGCTATAAATTCCCCTGGATGGTCACAATGCAGCAAATCTGCCTACACACCACGGACCGCCGCGTCGCCGACCAAAAGCTCGCCGAAATTATCCGCGAGGCCGAGTATCAACACTCTGGGATACTCCCTCCAAAGACCTTACAGGCCAGTGCCCAGCGACCAATTAACGACCACGTACAGGACTTTATTCAGGACTTAACCGCACGAGGCCGCTCCCCCAAGTACATCCGGAACACCCGTATGTGGATGACCCGCTTGATTAAAGAGTGCACCTGGCCAACCATCACCGACGTAACACCGCAATCATTTATCCAGTGGCGAACCGGCCAGCACATAGCGCCCAAGACCATGAACGAATACCTGGGCACCGCCAACGGCTTCTTCAACTGGCTGCAGCGCAACAACCAGATATTGGCAAACCCACTTAAACCCGTCGACTTCGCGAAAACACGAGGACGAGAAGTCCGAAAGCGCCGGGCTCTCACCGACGACGAGGTGGGACGTCTGCTCGCTGCCTCCCAGCGACACCGCCCCGTGTATCTTCTGGCTCTATTGACCGGATTGCGCCGAGGAGAAATAACCGCGCTCCAATGCGGCGATGTTCACTTGGATACTTCCCCACCATACATTACAGTTCGGGCCAGCACCACCAAGAATTCCAGCCCAGCAACCATCTTCCTCCGCGATGATCTTGCCGCTGCCCTTCGCCAAATAATCAAACCAGCTTACCCACCGAACCGACAGCTCTTCCACCGCCTGATCCCACGCATGCCGTGGTTCCGGGCGGACTTGGCCCGTGCCCACATCGCCGAAATTGACGCCCAAGGCCGCCGCGTCGATTTTCACGCCCTACGCCACACATTCTGCACCAACCTGGCCCGGGCGGGCGTGCCTCCACGTTCCGCAATGAGTCTGATGCGTCACAGCGACATGCGTATGACCAACACCACTTACACGGACGAATCCCAACTGTCTCTATCGGAACAAATCAACAAACTGCCACGGTGGGACCAAGTTCCACCACCCACAAGCCAACCATCATCACTCAAAATTGTCTCACAAACAGGGGACGTTTCCAGTCATTTTGAGGCACAAACCGGCACAATTGACAGTAGGAAAGCCAGAAGAGGAAATGTTCATTTTCATGCCAAAAACGGCCTAAAAACACACATTTCGGACGATTCTAACCCTGGGCAAAAAAACTCCGCGGGTAGGACTCGAACCTACAACAAATCGGTTAACAGCCGATTGCTCTACCATTGAGCTACCGCGGAAAACGTTCCGCTCCATTTCATGCTCGCCCCGCAACTCATCGGTTAATCCCGATGGCTATCGGGACTCTACCACCGGAGCTACCGCGGAAAGTAGCAAGGTCTTATTAGACTAAGCATAACATCGGCATTGTCAAGGTCCATCGTTGCCCACCTGTTAACACACAATAGAAATGTCCACCTTTATAAGAAATCAACCTATTAAGTAACAAATCCGGCACAACCTGGAATAAGATGGGACGCGGCGTGGCCGAAATCCGCCCCACTTCTTACGCATTCAAGGTATTGTTTCAGCTTTTTTCGGCTGATGCTCTGCTGAATACTTCCCAAGGGCCTGTCCAGCACCCCCCGACGGTCGCCATTACACTTTGCTGACCACGGGGCGGCAAGCGAACCTTTGATCGGCTCTTTGATGAGAGCTTTTTCGAACTGCACCCGGCAAAAACCGCCCTGGCTTTTTTTCTTGCAGCATCCTTGCCGCTTGTCTATCAGGTTGTTGTTCTGCAGCGCACGATGCGTTCGTTGGCCTGGGAATGCACGTACCGGCCCGTTCAATTCAAGGAGATGGTTTATGGATTCCACCAATCGCCCTCACCGCGGAGCAGCCCTCGTGGCGGCCTGGCTGTGTCTTGCCGCCGCCGCACCAGCCGATGGTCTTTATTGAGGCGTGGAATGAATTAGGCGAAGGCATCGACATGCTTCCCACCGTCGGTGACGACAACTGTTACGGCCACGCATGGGCACACGCGCCGGGCATAGCTCGATAAACGCGCCTTGCCGGCTTGCCGCGCAGGAGCCCCCGCCCCAAAACGACCGGCCCAACTTTTTCACAAATCCGCCGGTTTGATGCAACTACCGGAGTTTTGGTGCGTAAAACTAATATGACAGACTCGCTCCGGCGGAGCGTTTCTTTCGGTACAAGGAGTCCATCATGCAGCTTCGTAAAATTCTGGGTTTGGTGTCTATTGCAATTTTCGGCGGTCTGATGGGGGGGTGCAGCACTGTGCAGGTGCATCCGGTCTCGGTGGCCCAAGCCAATAATCCATCCATTTCCGGTGTGCGGTTCTTTGAGCCCATGCCCTACCTGCTGGTTACGCAAATGCCCATGCACCCGCAGCCCATGATGCTCATGAGAACCGGCCCGCACCCGCAAGGAATGTCTGGCCACCGCGGCCCCATGGCCATGCGCAAAGGCTGGAAACACGGCCATGGTCCTTTCCATGGCCGGCATTTTGCGAATCGCGGCCCCCACGGCAAGCTTAACCGCATGAAAAAGCATGGACCGATGATGAACCGCTGGATGGGTGGCCACCCCATGCCGCCACAGATGCCGATGATGGCCCAGCAACGCGTCCTTTGCCTGCAAATAATTTATCTGCCGGATTACAGCCACCCCTACGTGGCCGATCTTAAGGGTGGCTTAGGCCACTCCAAAAATTCCATTGTCCTGGCCAATGGCTGGGAACTGCTGGGCATTAACGCCCAAGGTCATCTGACCGAACCGCCTCCTGTTCGTGGCATAACCGCCATGCCCATGATGGCACCCATGATGCCGCTCATGGGTGGCCCGATGCAGGGTCCCATGGCCTGGAAGCACCACGGCAAGTCCATGATGCATGGCCGCCACGCCGGCAAGATGGGCCGCAAAAATATGCACCACCGCGCGATGAACCATCAACAGATGATGCATCGCATGATGAAAATGCACCGTATGATGATGCGTCGCATGATGATGATGCACCGCATCATGATGTCCCGTCAGGCCGCCATGGCCATAGGCCTGCATCCCGGCCTTTACCGGTTTGTCTTCAATGCCAAAACGGGCCGGCTGGAATGTCTCCAACCTGTAAAATTCATGACGCCGCATCATCACGGACATTTCCGCGGCGGCTGGAAGTTTCATAAAAAATGGAACAAAAAAGGGCATAAAAAGTGGACCAAGCCGATGGCCAAGCCGGCACCCATTCAATCGCAAGGCTCAATGTAACCACCCCGCGGGGTGCCGCGATCGGTGGCCGCCATCATGACCCCAGTAAATGCAGGAGTGATATTCCGGTTATCGCTTCCAGGCACAGTTGTATGCCGGTTACCAGTACGATGGAAAGCATGATGTTGCGAAATCGGCGGTCATCCATCCGATGCGACATCCATTTGCCTACGCCGGTACCCACCGGCACCAGCGGCAAAAAATACAGCCCGACAAGCAGCGAATGCCAGTTTATCAGCCCCGGAATCAACGAATAGGGAATAAGTTTCACCGTATTGGTGGCCAGAAAATACAGCACCGTCGTGCCGATAAACGTGGTTCGCGCCAACCCCTGGCCCAGCAGATAAATGGCGGAAATAGGCCCGGCGGCATTGGCCAGGGTGGAGGTGACTCCCACCGCCAATCCCGCCACCATGCCATTTTTATAATCCGCCTTGAGATGCCAGCGCGGCGCCCACCGCGCCCGCACCTGGTCCAGCAGCACGTAAGCAATACTTAAAATGCCGGTAATCAAGTCCAGTACGTGAATGGACTTTTCCCGGCGGTCCGATGTTCCTGAAGCGACCACGGGCTTTGCCGCCGAAGCGGTACCCGCGGGTCCGGCAGCCGCGCGGGCGGATGTGCCCGCCGGGTCCGCGGCCCAAGGGCCCGTCGTGACGGTGCGCACCGCCGAAAGCAAAATCACCGAGCCGATCAAAATGCCCAGCAGCGTACCGGGGGCCAGCCGCTTGAGTACGTGCATATCCCAACTGCCCCAGTGGTAATACACGGAAAAAACATCGCTGGCCACCAGGATGGGCAGTAAAATGGCATTGCCGCGCTGGGCCCCAAACGCCAGGGCAAACATCACCACCCCCACAATGCCCAGCCCTCCGCCGAACCCGGATTTGGCAATACCCACCACCAGCACGCCAAGTGCAGCCAGCATCCAACCAAGCAAGGGCGAAATATGCGGACCAAATTGCAGCAGGGCGGCATGCTCCACAAAGCTTCCCGACAACCAAGCTTAATTCTAACCTAAAAACCGCGACTTTGGCACAGACTTGCAGTCAGTAAACCGGCGATAGCAATTTGGCCAACATACTAAATAGACACTCAAAAATGGGATTGCTTCCCTGGGCGCTGGTCCGGGAACACGGTTGGCGAGCGGCATTGATCAGTCTGGGCCGCGGCGATGGTCCGATAACATGCAAATAGAGCGTCCACCGCTGTTTTTGCCACCCTCTTGACAATACTGTCATGTTTCGGGTATAATTTTTACGATGGGGTAGAGTAGCGGCCTTGGTAATGGGACAAAACCCATTTATCCGGGTCCGTGGGCGTGCGGGAACTATGGCTTGCAGCGGGCGATTGACAGTATGGCCATCCAAGCTGTATAATTTATAAATCAGGGATAGAGTCGAGCGTAATTTTGCCCAGTGGCACGAATGTCCGGGTACGCTGCCCGGGGCGTTGTCAGGTCGTGCGGCCTGTGCCCCATGCAAGGTGCGGACTCATCCATACGTAATCGTCGGCACGGCAGACCAATAGGTCGTGCAGCCGGCAAAACCAGTGCCTGGCTCTGGTGTTCCGGACATAGTGACTCTTATAAGGAGGACGTTCCATGCGGAATCGTCTAAAACATCATCGCGGGTTTACCCTGATCGAGTTGCTCGTGGTCATATCGATCATCGCGCTCTTGATCGCAATCCTGCTGCCGGCCCTGGCCAAAGCCCGGGAACTGGCCAACCGTGCGGTATGCTCGGTCAACATTCGTAGTTTGATCCAATCCATGATCATCTACGCCCAGGACAACAGCCAGATGTTCCCAGCGGTCATGGGAACAACGGCCGCAACGTACAACAACAATCCAGGTTTGACCAGCACCAGTTCCAACTATATGACGCCTAGCGCGGCCGCCCAGTACCTTTTTAGTTCCACCAATACCTATCAGTCTGCCTCCCCGCTGGCTTCCATGTGGCTGTTGGCCCTCAATGGCCAGATGACGGTAAAAAGCTTCATCTGCCCATCCGATCCCTATGCCACCCAGCCATCGCAGTTGTACAATGCCAGCAGCCAGTATTTAACCAACTTTGGCGTGGTCAACAACGCCGTTAGTACCTCCGGCGTTGGCGGCGGCGAAAGCTATTCCATTGATTTCCCGTGGAGCTACGGAACCGGAACCATCGGTGGCTGGTGGATGAATAACACCACCTCCGATTTGCCGTTGGCCGCGGATATGGCTCCGGCCGATGACCCCAACGGCGGTACGCTGGCCCGTGATCCGTTGTTGCCGCTGAACAATTCCGCCGGCGACTACATTTTTAATTCAGGCAATCACGCCGGCGATGGCCAAAATGTGGGCTTCGGCGACGACCACGTGACTTGGGCAAACAACCCCTACGTGGGCGAAAACTCCGATTCCATCTACAGTTACAGCAACATCAGCACCGCCATACCGACCGATGGTGCCTCGGCCTGCGGTAAACCTGGTCTCAGCCAGGCCATCACCGCTTGGACCGCCGGTGCCTTGGAATCATGGGATGTGTGGATGGCTCCCGTTCGCGATGTTAACAACGGCAGTTGGTAATTTCCACACCTGAAATCGTAAGAACCTAAAACCGCGGCCCGGGCTTTTGCCCGGGCCGCTTTCGTTTTAGCCCCGCTGTCGACCTTGGTGCATACCGCAGCGAACACATCGTAGCCGGCGGGGTCCCTCCCGCCGCGGCACTGATTCTGTTTAGGCCGCGGCGATGAGGACATCGCCGGAAAGTGCGGTCTGTGGCATTTTGGTTGATCGCCGGTTTAATCCATGAACGAGCGCATCGTTCATGCTCGCCACGGCTGGAGGGCCCCGGCCGGCTACGGGGGTCGAGAAAAAACCTTGCTTCGGTTAAATTACCGATTATGGCCAGTCAGAAAAAAAACGATAATCGTTATAAAAAATCCCAGCAGTTTTTCGAGCGCGCTGTGCAACTGATGCCCGGAGGTGTATCTTCCCCGGTGCGATCCTTCAAAAGCGTGGGCCTTGAGCCGGTGTTTATCAAATCCGGCCAGGGAGCGTATCTGACCGATGTGGATGGCAATTCCTACATTGACTTCGTGATGAGCTATGGCCCGCTTCCTGCCGGCCATGCTCATCCGGCCGTGCGGGCGGCCCTGGCCAAGCAGATGAGCCGCGGCACCAGTTTCGGTTGCTGCGCCCCCGGCGAAGTGGACCTGGCGCAAATGATATCCGACGCCATGGGCACCAACTCCAAGGTGCGGTTTGTCAATAGCGGCACCGAGGCGGTGATGAGTGCCATTCGGCTGGCGCGCGGCGCAACGGGCCGGCAACTGATTGTCAAAATTGCCGGTGGTTATCATGGCCATGTGGATGCCCTGCTGGTACAGGCGGGCAGCGGAGCCACCACCCACGGCAACCCCAGCAGTCCGGGCATTCCGGCCGGCGTGGTGGAAAATACGCTGCTTCTGGGCTTTAACGATCCGGCCGCGGCCCGGGAGCAATTTAGCCTTCATGGTGAAAAAATTGCCGCGATCATTATTGAACCGGTGATGGGCAACATAGGTGTGGTGAATCCGGAACCCGGCTACCTGGCGGAATTGCGCCGGCTGTGCGACCAGCACGGGGTGCTTTTGATATTTGACGAGGTCATGACCGGTTTTCGCGTGGCTTGGGGCGGGGTGCAAAGCCAGGAAGCGGTCCATCCCGACATCACCTGCCTGGGGAAAATTATCGGCGGCGGTCTGCCGGTGGGGGCGTACGTGGCCCGTCCGGCCTTGATGGATCAGATTTCTCCCGCAGGCCCGATCTATCAGGCCGGCACGCTTTCCGGCAATCCATTGTCCATGGCGGCGGGAGCGGCGACGCTGCGTCTGCTCCAGGCGCCGCAAGCCTATAGCCAACTGGAATTCCTGGGCCGGCGATTGCAGGAAGGATTGGTCAGCGCGGCTGCGGAAACAGGTGTGCCGTTGGCGGTGCAGCGCCGTGGCAGCATGCTCACACCGTTTTTCCTGCCCGGCCATGCCAGTGCTGCGGGGGCGGCCTCGGGACAAAAGATTGGCAACTATGCCCAGGCTTTAAGTTGCAACACGCAGGCTTATGCCGTGTTTTTTAAGCAGATGCTGGATGCCGGGATCATGCTTCCCCCATCGCAATATGAAGCGTGGTTTGTAAGCCTGGTCCATACGCCGGCGGACATTGACTCTACCATTGAAAAAGCTCGTGCCTCCCTGGCGGTGGTGAAAGCCGGTATCGCGCAAAAATAAACCTGCGGCGATCCTTATTCATGCCCATGACTTAATCGAATTCCAGTGCCACTTTGCTGGTGGCTTCGGAGTCGGGCGGCACGGGCGATGCGGAATCGCCAGATGCCGGCGCAGATTCGGGCGCAGGGGATGGCGCAAGTGCAGGACCGGCGGAACGCTCGGCCCGGGGTTTCATCGGGGCTTGGCGTTGGGAGCGGCGTTTTCCGCCGACGCCGTCTTTGGCCCGCGGAGCCGGTGAGACGCGCCACACCGCCGGATACATGCCAGTAATGCTTTCGCGGGCAACGCTGCGCGTGGCATGGGCGGGATTTAACGGAACCAACCGTACCTGCTCGGCAGTTCCGGAGGTCGCATCCTGGGCAAAGTGCACCCGTTTGAACGTGGTGGAAAAATTTTCCACCGCATCCAGCCGCACCAGGCAATCGTCGCCGTCACAGGGCGTTTCGCGGGCGGAAAACACCACGATATCACCATGCTGGTACAACGGTTCCATGGAATCGCCGGTGATTCTCAAGGCAAACATGTCGGAATCGGCCGGCCCTTGCGGGCCGGCAGGGGTTTTGGCGGCGGTGAGGGAATCGGGCGTCGCGGCCGGTGCGGATACGTATGCGTCCGCCACGCCCACCGGATAATCCAGATCGGTGTATTCACTGGCCTTGCCGGCGGCCACACGGTTAATCAGTGGAATCTGGGCCAGCGACACCGCCTGCAGATCCGCCGCAGCGATTGGCCGCTGGATCGGCGGTTTCTCGGTCGTCGCCGCAGCGAGGCTTTGCGCAGTGCCCGGGCCAAGCGCATGCAGGATGGCATCCAGGTTGATTGATCCATCCGCCCGGCGTGGCGGTTCGGCGGGCAATAACTGGCGGATGGAAGCCGGCATCCGCAGCCAATCCGCCTGCTCCAGGAGTCTAGCACCATCGAGTTGCAGCGCTGCGGCCATGCTGGTTAGTTTTTCCGCTGACGGAGGTCCGGCTATCCGCCCGGTTTCAATGTTGGATAAATATGGCTTGCTGATGCCGGTGGTTTGAGCCAGTGCATCCAGGGTAAGGCCGAGTTGGTTGCGGCGTTGTCGCAAGGCCTGGCCAAAGTCGGCCAAATTCAGCGGGATATCCATGACCAATCTCCTTTTGTATGATTGTTTTCAAACAAACATACAACATGTGGAGGAATTTGTCAAATGAGTGATGGAAGACCGTTTTTCCAAGCCGCAGACACCCCGCATTCTCCGGCGGGGTCCCTCCCGCCGAGGCCAGTGTCGACATGGGCCGCAGTAAGCAAACCGTCGCTGCACCCGTCGTGGCATTGATCAGTCTGGGCCGCGGCGATGTCCTCATCGCCGCGGCCTCAACAGAATCAGTGCCGCGGCTGGAGGGACCCAGCCGGCTACAACGAACTTTGGCCTGCACCACGGACACATCGTATTCCCCCCCGTTGCCGCGGTCATTTCTTTGCCTTACACTCGCCACCGCTTTTGCAAGGAGCCACCCCATGAAATCCACCGTGGAAGAGATCAGAAAACGCTTTGATAACGAAGTCGAGCGTTTCAGCAATCTGGAAACCGGCCAATCCGCCACCATGGATGCACCGCTGTGCATGACCCTGGTAACCTCCGCCGCCGCCGCGATAACGCCGCAGGCTCGGCACCTGCTGGACATCGGCTGCGGGGCCGGCAATTACACCCTGAAGATGCTCCAACACATTCCCAACTTAAACTGTACGCTGCTGGACCTGAGCCAGCCCATGCTGGACAAAGCCCGGCAGCGCGTGGCCGCCGCCACCAGCGGCCGCGTTGAAACCATTCAAGCCGATGTCCGCGACGCGGGCTTCGCCCCCGGAAGTTTCGATATCGTGCTGGCTGCCGCCGTGCTGCATCATCTGCGCACGGATGAACAGTGGCGGCAGGTATTTTCCGCGGTGTTCACATGGCTGCGCCCCGGCGGCTCGTTTTGGATATTTGATTATCTTCAACAGTCAACCCCGGCCATGGACGCGCTCATGCAGCAGCGTTTTGGTGAACACCTGGTGCAGCTCCAGGGCGGCGGCGAAGCCGGGCAGCAATACCGCGACCTGGTCTTTGCCTACGTGCAGGCGGAAGACACCCCCAAACCCCTGCTCTGGCAGGTCAATCTTTTGTCCGAGGTGGGCTTTGTCAATGCCGACATTCTCCACAAAAACGGCCCGTTTGCCGCTTTTGGAGCCAGTCGGCCCTGACCCTTTGCATGGGCCTGCCTACGGCCTGCCCGGCCCGCCGGCATCACCGCGGCCCCCGCCTGAACACCCCGGCATCATTAAACCCGGACGGCACACTTACCCGATTTTATCCGGGCGGATAATATAGTGTGCCGCCGGCAATAGCGGGGCACCGGCGGTGGCCCCGGGCGCGCCGCCAGCTTAAAAATCGCCGCTGCTTTTTTACACGGAAAGTGAAGGTTGTATGCCGCTGAATCTGCCGCCAAGTTTCAAATGTCAGCCGGGACCTGTTTTAGTCACCGGAGCCGCCGGATTCCTGGGATCCCACCTTACCGATGCCCTGCTGGAACTCGGCTACGATGTTACCGGGGTGGATTCTTTCATTACCGGCTCACGCGACAACCTCGCTCATGTGCACGACCACCCGCGATTCCGGATGATCCAGCATGATTTGACCATGGGCCTGCCGGCCGCTGTCACCCGGCAGCCGTTCACCCGTATTTATCATCTGGCCAGCCCCGCCAGCCCCGTCGGCTACGTGCGTCACCAGGTAACCACCCTGAAAATAAATTCTCTGGCCACCATTGATCTTCTGGAACTGGCCGAAAAAACCAGGGCCAGAATTTTCATGGCCTCCACCAGCGAATGTTACGGCGATCCGCTGGAACACCCGCAACGGGAAACCTACTGGGGACATGTAAACCCCGTGGGCATGCGCAGCATGTATGATGAAAGCAAAAGATTCATGGAAGCCGCGGCCATGGCCTATCACCGCGAGCGCGGGGTGGATACGCGCCTGGTCCGCATTTTCAATACGTATGGTCCGCGTCTGGCCCTGGACGATGGACGGGTCGTGGTGGCGTTTATCAAAGAAAGCCTGACAAATCAGCCGCTGACCGTCCAGGGCGACGGCCGGCAGACGCGTTCGCTCTGCTATGTGGAAGATGAAATCCGCGGGTTTCTGCTGCTGATGGAATCCCAGGGGTATCATCTGCCCGTCAATATCGGCAATCCGGAAGAAACCACCATGCTGGAACTGGCCCAGGAAATCCGCGAATTATGCAATTCCAAAAGTACCATCATCCACACGCCCCTGCCGCCGGACGACCCTCGCCAGCGCTGCCCGGACATCACTCTGGCCAAAGAAAAACTGCATTGGTCCCCCACCATTCCCCGCCGCGAAGGCCTGCGGAGAACCATCGAATTTTATCGTCAGAAACTAAAATTGTAGCTTTTCTGGCTTTGCGCAATGCCCCGCGTGCGGCCGGGCCGTGGCAGAACCGTCAGCTTAGCCCGTAGCGGGCCATCTTGCGATACAGCGTGCGCTTACTGATGCGCAGCGCCGTAGCCACCTGCCTCCGGTCACCTTGATACTGCCGCAGATATTGTTCGATCGCCTGGCGCTCGGCGAGATCCAAAGCCAGGCCCGCCGGCGGCAATTCCGGCTCCGCCGGAGCCCGGATGTTTTTAGGCAGATCCACCGCACTGAGCACTTCGCGGGTGCCCACGATCAGCAGATTTTCCAGCACGTTGCGCAGTTCGCGCACATTGCCCGGCCAGGAATAGCTTTGCAGAGCGCTGATTAAATCAGGCTCTATCCGCGGCATCGGCAGGCCATTTTCCCCGCACAGGCGCTGGAGTAAAATGCCCACCAGGAGGGGAATATCCTCGCGGCGCTGGCGCAGCGGCGGCAGATGAATACGCACCACGTTAAGGCGGTAAAATAGATCCGCCCGGAAACGCTTGTTTTCCACCGCCGCCTCCAGATCGGAATTGGTGGCGGCCAGCACCCGCACATCCACGGTCTTTTCCCGAGTTGATCCCACCGGCGTCACCAGGCCGGTTTCCAGCACGCGCAGCAGTTTGGCCTGCACGGGCGGCTCCATTTCCGCCACTTCGTCGATAAACAGGCTTCCGCCGCTGGCCGCTTCAAAATATCCAGTGGTGCGGAAATCGGCCCCGGTAAACGCTCCGCGTTCATGGCCAAACAGTTCGCTTTCCATCAGCGATCCCGGCACTGCGGCGCAGTTGATGGCCACAAACGGCTTGTCCCGGCGCGGCGAAAGCTGGTGAATCGCCCGCACCACCATTTCCTTGCCCGTGCCGCTCTGGCCATCCACCAGCACCGTGCTTTTGAACGGTGCCACGCGGCGAATGGTACGTGATATTTCCTGCATGGCGGCGGACTTGCCGATCAGATTTTCAATGTTCTCGGCGGCATGCTCTTCACCGCTCCACTGGCTGATATCGCGGTACAGGCGGCCGTGTTCTATGGCCCGCTCGGCCACGTCCAGCAGATCCGGCGGGGTAAACGGCTTGGTGAGATAATCAAACGCCCCGGCCTTCATCGCCTGCACGGCCGAGGCCACCGTGGCATTGCCGGTAATCATCACCACTTCCAGTTGCGGAAAGCTCCGGCGGGCCTCTTCCAGCAGCGCCAGGCCGTCCATGTTAGGCATCCACAAATCCGTTATCAGCAGTTGCACCCGCTCGGAAAGCATCAGCAGCGCATCGCGGCCGGACGCCGCTTTGAGCACCCGATAGCCCGCCTCTTCCAGCACCAGGGCCAGCGCCGAAAGCACACTCACGTCATCTTCCGCCAGTACAATTGTTCCGCGATGCGGTTTCATTTCCAAATTCTCCGAGGTTATCCCGACGGCTGATCGACTACTTCGCCGGCCCCTGTTCCGGCGGCGGCGGTTCCAGCGGCTGATTTTCCGCCGGTTCCTCCAAACCCATTCCAATTGTAGCCTGCTCCAGGGCGATCGTGGCAGCGCCGCCGGTGCTGGCCGGACTGCTTCCGCCGCCCACACGCGGCAGCACAATACGGAACGTAGTTCCCTTGCCCGGCTCGCTCTGGCAGAATATTTTTCCGCCCGCTCCGCTGATCACGCGCCGCACCAGGGCCAGCCCCAACCCGCTGCCGCGGGGCTTGGTGCTGAAAAACGGTTCAAAAAGCCGGGCCTGCACCTCCGGCGCAATGCCAACGCCGCTGTCACGTACCAGCAACACCGCCGAATCAACTTCATTGACAATTGAAACCACCAGCGTGCCGCCGTGCGGCATGGCATCCTGGGCATTGGCGCAAAGGTTCAGCAGCACCTGGCGCAGTTCATCGGCGTTGATGTACACCCGCGGATCCGCCGGGCTTAAGTAGCGAATGGTCCGGATCGACTGCTTTTCCAGCGAGGAGGCCAGAAAATCCAGGGCCTCGTTGACCAGGGTGTTCAGCGCCGTTTCCTGCGGCGATCCGATGACCTGCGTACGCGTGAGAAAATCATCCAGCATCAGATCCAGCCGGCGGATTTCCCGCTCGCACACCTGGATCAGATCCAGTTGCCGGGTCGGATCGGGTAGAGCCGCCGTCACCAGGCTGCGTAAAAAATGCAGGTTGAAGCCCAAGGCCGTCAACGGAGATCGCACCTCATGGGCCAGCACGGAAGCCAGCATGCCGCGCTCGCTGAGCAGACTGGTGCGGGCGAGCGCCGTCTGGGCATAGCGCCGGCTCGCCTGCTCCAGCCGGTGCATCACCCACCAGCTCAGCAGGACCATGAGAAGGCTGCCCAGCAGGGTGGCACCGATGGCCTCCAGCAAAGCCGGCCGCTGGGCAGCCCAAAAAGCCGCCCAGGGATTAAAATCCCGAAAGCCAAAACTCAAATAACCCGAGCTGGCGGCATTCCAGGCCAGGGGAACCGTCACATTCATCCAGCCGCCGTGGTCGACCGCCCACGGAAGTTTGCTGACGCGCCGGATGTGCACCAGTCCCTCATTCAGGGGCGACGGCCAAACCGCAGGATCCAGGGAACGGTCGATCATCTGCGTGTCCAGGATCATCGGCTGCCCCGGTTTGGCCCGGGCCAGCAGTACCACTTCGCCGCTGGTCTTCCAGACCAGCAGGTATGCCAGGTGGCTGAAATCGCGCTGCTGCCGGTATACCAGCGGCATCGCCGACTGGGCCCAGGTCAGATAGCTGTGGAAAATATCGCGATACGGTGCCGGCCACGAAAGCACATCGCCGCGCAGATCCCTTCCGACCAGTTTCAAACGGCTGATTTGATCCCGTTCATAAACGCTGTGGATGATACCCCAGGATATGCTCAGCGAACCGAAAATCCAGGCCAGCAGGATCAGGACAATCCAGCGGCGGGTGCGGGAGAGTGGTTTTTCATTCTCAACCATGCCATAAGGATAAACGATACCGGGCCAAGACAACATCCAACGCGGCTGCCAGGCCGGCCGCGACCGGACATTTCTTTGGGTCCATTTCGCCCGCGGTTATGATATGGGGATGCTGGACGTTCCCCTTCCCATTCATGGACGCGGTGCCGCCGCCAACCCCGCCAATCGTTTCGAGAAGGCGCACTACCAGTTTGACCCGGACGCGGATGAGCCTTTTTCCCCGGCCCCGCAGACCAAAATCATTGCCGACGCGAGCAAATCTATCCTTTCGGAAAATGACAGTCCGGATATCGGCTTCCGGTTCAGCTTGAACCCTTATCGCGGCTGCGAACACGGCTGTATTTATTGTTATGCCCGGCCCACCCATGAAACGCTGGGTTATTCGGCGGGGCTGGATTTTGAAAGTGTTATCCTGGCCAAATATGGGGCGGCGGAATTGCTGCGGCGGGAATTGCGGCATAAAAGCTGGGTGCCGGAATTAATTTCCATGGCCAGCGTTACCGATTGTTACCAGCCCGTGGAGCGAACCTTGCGCATTACCCGCGGATGCCTGGAAGTGCTGGCGGAATTCCGGAACCCCGTTTCCATCATCACCAAAAATCATCTGGTGACCCGTGATATTGATGTGCTGGTGGAATTGGCGCGTTTTCAGGCGGTGATGGTTTTTATTTCCGTCACCACCCTGCAGCCCCAGCTCACCGCCATCATGGAACCGCGCACCAGTTCGCCGCAGCGCCGGTTGGCGGCGATACGGGCCCTGCACACTGCCGGCGTGCCGGTGGGAGTGCTGGTAGCGCCGGTGATTCCGGGTCTGACCGATGAACAGATGCCCGACATCCTGAAAGCCGCCGCCGCAGCCGGAGCGACCTTTGCCGGCTATACGCCCGTCCGGCTGCCGTATACCGTGAAAGATTTATTTCAAACCTGGCTGCACACGCACATGCCCCGGCGCGCGGATAAAATATTGAACCGCATCCGGGCGATGCGCGGCGGAAAACTCAATGATTCCAATTTTGCCACGCGCATGCACGGCGAAGGAATTTTTGCCGACCAGCTTGAAAAGCTTTTTGAGCTTTGCGCCCGGCGTGCGGGTTTAAATACGCATGCTCCGGCGATATCCACGGCGGCCTTTCGCCGGCCCGGCCCGCAGCAGTTGAGTTTGTTTGGATAATCCGCCCTGCCGCGGCGATGAGGACATCGCCGGCTACGGCTACACGTACCGCCACGCACACTTTGTAGCCGGCTGGGTCCCCCAGCCGTGACACTGATCTGTTGAGGCTGCGGCGGTCTCCAACTCGGCCCGCGAGCAATTCTCTCCATTGGGTTGTGCAGGCTTCCTTGCCATGCACTCAGCAAAACATATTTTTTGGCAATCGCGCAAGTGTCTGTTCCGCAGTTTATTTTTGGCAATCGCTATAACAGGTCCATCCTTATCTTGGCCTGGTGTCGAGCGTTGCTGTAAGAGCCGACCCGTAATGCCACTTCGGCTCCGACGCGGTTGTCACCTGGCCAACTTCAGGAAAAGATACCCCGATCTATTCGGAAATCCTCCATTGAAGTTTTATTCTGGCGGCCATTCAGCGGTCAGCTCATTTCGTCAAATACGCACGGTGTACGAAGGCGGCGTGGCTCTGCACGTCCCGCGTCTGGTACATTACCATAGCCTTGGTTTTTTTTCGCACAACGATCGCGCGATCGCCGCGGATGACGGGCTTTAATGGAGGCGCAATGGCGGGGATCGCCGTCTTCCGATTAATCTCTTGGACCATGGCCGTCGCGCTGATCGCTCTCGGCTGCCCGCGGGTCAATAGATAGCCCTTGGCCCGATCCACCGCCTTGAGCATCGCCTGAACCACCGCCGCCTTGGGAAGAGAATATTTTGATGCATGGACCGGGCGATGCGACAGGGCGTCAATGGCCGCGGCATACAACAGGTGGGGATACATTTTTGCAAACAGGGCGCTGGAACCGTAGGCGTCACCGCTATTCAATCGGCCGTTGATGGCGTAGACGAACCCGATGGCAATGCCGCGGATGTTGGGGTTTTTGGCCAGCTTCTTCACATAAACATCAGCGCTGCGTGCAACAGCCTGGTTTTGTTCAGTCAGTTCCATGCTGGTGGGGGACTCGGCGCTGATCCCGGCTCGCGATCCCGGTACCACTTGCTCCAGCCGCGACTGCGCCTTGCGAACCGCGTGCCAGACCCCTTCCTGGTTGCCTGCGAGGTTTGCCGCCATCGCCCGTTTACCGGCCAGAATGGTCGGCGCGCTGCCAAATGTTGCCTCGGGTGAATGTCCGCGCTGCGACCATCGCCCCTGCTCCACACAGTTGACAGGCAGCGGCACCCTGCCGCTGTGCGGCGAGAGAATCATGTCCCGCGAGAGCGTGCGATCCTGTTTGCCGCCCTTGACGATCTGCCCCGCCTGCAGAAAAACCGGCTTATTCGAGATATTCTCCACCGTCAGGTTGTTCACCTCCTGCGTTTCGCGGACGATCACCTTTTTCTGCGCCAGGGCTTCGTCCAAAGTCAGGTAGTGCTGACCGCCCGGCACTTTCGGCCCGCGAATCAGGTAGACCGCAAGATTCCCCGCGGTAAACGGCCCGACCACGTGGAAATTCTCGGCGCTCGCCGCCCGCGAACACCTTGCCCCCAGTGGCCCAAGCACAAAAACGCTTACAACCAATAGGAACCCAATTCGCTTGAACATGGCAATCTCCTTACTTTTTGCGGTAAGCCGTCGCCCGGATCGGGGCTGCCATCGGCCCACGGCATTCAAGATATTTTGATGCGCCATCGTCATGTAAGTTCCCAAACCGTCGCGTGTCAGGCTGGAGGCCGCGGGTGTGACAATAAATTTTGGTAGCATTTGAGGTCGGAAAGGGGAAGGCGGCGGGGGGGGCAAGCGGGCGTTTACAAGCTGTAAGATGGTTTTGCGAGTGTGAACGCCGGTGGCGATGGTTTTGAAGAAAACTCCGCGGGTAGGACGGTGCGGATAAGAACTGGCCGGTCTTGGTCCTCAGGCTTTGCCCACGGCCAGTCCACCGTGCGGAAACGACCGTACAACGCCGATCAAAACGCCTTGAATCCGCACATCCTGCCGGACATAAATCGGGCGCATCGAACCATTGGCCGGTTGCAGCCGGACGCGGTTAGCCTCGCGGAAAAATCGCTTGAGCGTCGCCGAGCCATCTTCCAGCAGCGCTACCACAATTTCACCGTCGCGGGCGGTGTGGCGGCGTTCGATAATGACGTAATCGCCATCGGCGATATGGTCTTCAATCATGGAATCTCCGCGGACGCGTAAGGCAAAGGTTCCGGCACGCGACACAAACAATTCGGAGATATTGAGGGTGTCGGGGGTTTCCGTGGATTCAATCGGCTGGCCGGCGGCAATGGCCCCGCATAAGGGCAGATCCGAAGTTGATCCTTCGCCCGGCAAACGCGTGGCAGGGTCAACATTCAAAGAGCGAGCCTTGTGCGGTTCCCGCAGCAACAGCTTTTTTCGTTCGAGTGCTCCCACGTGCTCGAACACGGTAACCTTGGAAAGATGGAGCAGGTCGGCGAGTTCCTGCATGGTCGGCGAATAGCCATGCACTTTGCGAAAATTCCGCAACGCCTGCAGAACTGCGAGTTGTTTGGGGGTTGCATTGGTCAACAGACACCTCCGATAAATGGGGGATCAATGTGGGAATGGCCGAGGAAGCCGGCTCGGCCGGTACAAGCGAATAATGCGGGCGGTGCCCTGCAAAGCCGGCGGGCCTGTTCCACCCGCGCTGCTGGGGCCCTGAGATTTTTTGCCGCCAGGGCCGCCATGTGTCCACGGTGCCACAATGGCCGCAGGGGATAAAACATTCCGGATGAGCCTCTTGGCGGTGAACCCGGCCCGGATGAATGCCCATGAACCAGTCCCGTATTTCCGCTCCCAGCAGTGCCAATGGAGTTAAGGCGGGGCTGCTGTCCGCAGGGCTTGCGGGTGCCGGTACGTCCGCTTCTTCCACGGAACTTTCCGGGCGGTACCGGTTGGGGTACCAGTCCACCAGGTAACTGCCGCCGGGACCGAAGCTGCACAACGGCAAATCTTGTTCCCGCAAATTCGGCAGACCAAGCAAATGAGCGGCAGGCACAGCACGGGTTGGCAATCGGTAGAGGCCCAGGCGATAAGGGGATCTTGCCGAGGCACGTCGTTGAACTTGTGGGGTCACGGGGCATTCAAGCATGGTCAGGACTCCTTTCCTTATGGTCATCAGCCTTTACCGGGCCGAGGACCGGGCCATTCTTACGGTGCATCTTCATCACCTTTTTTCTATTTCGGACGGTCCGGTTGAAAACCTTTAGACAATCCGTAAGGTATATGTTTGGATAATATACAAAACAGTTACCAAACGTCAAATGGTCGACAGGGTTTTGGCGGCATCTTCGCAGATTACATGCCGACGGCGGCTTTTTTAGCTTTATGAAGAGCATTACGCAGAAATTCAATGCCGGTTTGCACATCACCACGGCGATTTTCGCCCGCTTCGCGCTCAATGGCCAGCGCGCCGGAATAATGGCGTTTCGATAACGCCGCAATCACATGGTCTAATCGCGCATCACCCTGCCCCAGAGGGACTTCAACCCCAGCCCAGGCATCGACGTTTGGTGGGGTGATTTTTCGCGCGTCTTTGGCATGAACATGGCGTACATAAGGCATGAGTAAATTTACCGCGTCCACGGGATCCCCCTTGCCGTAAAGAATCATATTGGCAGGGTCAAAATTCACCCCCACATTGGGCCGATTAATGGCTTGCAGAAATTCCTGCAGGTCCGCGGCGGTTTCCTGGCCGGTTTCAAAGCAAAGCGTAACCCCGGTGGGTTCCATAAGGTCCAGTAGACGCTGCAAACGATCCACCAATTTATCAAATGCCGCTCGATCCTCCTTGGGAGGAACAAAACCAATATGCGTGGTTAAAAGTGATACCCGCAGCGATTGGCAGATGGCGGAGGCGCGTAAAATCAGAGCGGCACGATCGGTGGCGGTGGCATCCGGCACCAAACCGCCAGTGCGGCGAAGGTGCGCGAACGAACCGTAATTTTCCCCTTGAAAACCCACCATGCCTGCCGAAATAACTAAGGGGCTTTGGTGAAATGTGTCGATGGCGGTGGCCCGCTGCTGATCATTCATAGCCAGCAGACCTCCCAGAGCCAGATGCACCACGCGCAGTCCCAACTCGTTCATCACGGCCCGCAAAGCTGGTTCTTCCTCATGATGAACGGACCAACTGCACATGCCAATTTCAAGTGGTTTAATTTTCTTGACCATGGATTTCATTTCTCCTTATTATTGGCCGCCACCAAATCCGGACCGATCGTTCAATGATAGGCTCGCCCGGAAAAATCGCAATGGATGACGCGGTTGGCGAGCCAAAGACTTCTTCGTCGCGGCTGGAGGGGCCCAGCCGGCTACGGCGGGCGGAGGATCAGGCCTTGCGGTCATAAATCCAACTGAAGCGTGCGGGTGGGCGCGAGGCCTGATATTCGCGGATTCTGTTGGCAAAGGTGGCGTAGCGTTCCGCCTGCCGACATAAATAGTCCTGCGCCTTGGCCGCCGGGCCAGTGACGGATCGCTCCCCAATTCGCCAGGTTTTTACGAGATGATCAATGATCCGTGCGTAATCATGAACGGTATAAACTTCCAGGCGCTGGGCGACAGCGGCAAATTGATCAAAAAGATCCGGTATTTTGCCATCGTACATCAACCGCCCCGGCATGGAGATCAATCCACGCATCATATCGCGGAACGCCAGCACACCGCCCGAGGCATCCAGGTCCAGCACTTTATCGAACATGCGGGTGTAAAAGGTTTCGTGACGGGATTCGTCGCCGGAAATTCGCTGGCAGATTTTGGCCAGATTGGCGTCTCCCTGCGCACCGGCGAGCTTGGCCACATTGCCATGGGAAATTCGCGTGGCCCGTTCCTGAAATGACGTGTAGACCAGACCGCTATAGGGTTCCTCATTCGTTTTGGGGTTAAATCCTCGGGCGATCAGGTGATGCACCGTCAGCTCTACGCTGCGCATGTTCACGCGGCCGGTCAGGCGTAGGTAGGCATTGAGGAGATCGCCATGGCGATTTTCCTCCGCAGTCCAACCGCGCAACCACTGGGCCCACGGTCGTGGGGCATCTCCTTGTTCGTCTCGGGCAATGACATTCAGGGAAACAGAATAGTTGGGCAGGGCTTCCTCGGTAACCATATCCCCCACCAACACCACCAGCAGTTCATCCGAAATCTCGCGGGCTTGGTCTCGAAAGTCCGCCAATTGGTCTTTCCAATTTTCCGTTGCCAAGTCGGGCAGGAAATCCGTCGGCTGCCAGGCGCGGTCGATCGGGGCTAAAAAACCCAGATTTTCTCCAACGGTCCCTTCCAGGTTCGCGAGAAGTTCATGGTGGCTTTGAAAACAGGAGGTATTGCTGTCGGGCATCATCATTCTCGGACTGGATTATGATCCCCGATTCGCGGGGTAACGCGGTCTCCATGGGTTCATGGGCGTTCAACCGACAAGTAGCAACATTGTCCAGGCACGCGAGCGACCGAAACTTAATTCATATGATACCAAAAACCACCTGAAGAGCGAAATCTTCTCGCGACGGCGGCGGGCCAGGGCCATGGCATACTCGAATTTGCGTGGATTATGATTCGGCGTGAGGGGCGTGAGGGGAAGGTATGATGATGAGGTAGTAAAGCCGCAGATCCGCGTGGTTTTGTAAGAATGTACCACGGACGAAATGAGCTTTGGCATGGATGCTGTAGCCAACACGGATTTTGCGCGCCATTTTGGTAACCTTTCCGATCCCCGCAGAGGGTATCTGGTTCGCCATCCGTTGTTGTCGATGCTGGTGATCGCCTTAATGGCAGTATTAGGCGGTGGCGAAGGTCGGCTGGAGGTGGCTTTCTGGGGCCATTGTAATGAAGAATGGCTTAAGACCTTTTTAGACCTTCCCCACGGCATTCCATCTCATGACACGTTCGGCCGGTTGTTTGCGCGTCTGGCCCCCGAGGCTTTGGAGCGTTGCATCATGAACTGGATGAAGGGAGTCGTGGATCATTCCCAGGGGCGTCTGGTGGCCATCAACAGCAAATCGATCCGGCGGAGATTGCGTCGCGGGTGGGATAAAAGCGAGATGTCGCATCTGGTCAGTGCCATGGTCAGCCAAGGGGGAGAATCGACTGGTATTTGGTCAGTTGGCGGTGGAACGCAAGTCCAATGAGATCAAGGCCATTCCCGAACGGCTCAAGCTTCTGGACGTGAAGCAGGCGGTGGTGACGATTGATGCCATCGGTACCCAGCGGAACATCGTGGAGCAGATCGTTGAGCAGGGAGGCCATGAAGTGTTCCCGGTGAAAGATAAACAGAAGGCTCTGGCGGAGAACCTCGAATCGGTCATGACCGATCTGGTGCTCAACCATAAGAAAAAGATGCCCGCACCGGTGCAGTACCACCAGCAGGCTCAAGAAGGGCATGGACGAAGAGAAGTGCGAAGACTCTGGTATTGCGATGGAGCGACCATGCTGCGACCGGGGACCCTTGCGCAGTGGCCGACGATCAAGGGCCTCATTCTGGTGGAACGGGAGCGGGAGGATTATGGCCAGTTCACGGGCAAGGCCAGTCTGCAGCGATGTTTTTATATCACCAGTTTGCCCAAGACCACAGCGGCGGATTTGACGGGCTATATCCGCGGCCATGGGGCGGAGAACTATTCACGCCTGAACCGAATTGCCCTGAATCTGCGCAAAAATGACCACACCGTCAAGGCCAGCATCCGATGCAAACGAATCAAGGCAACCAGCGACCGTGACTATCGCCTACGCCTGATTTGCACCTAATCCGAGCATGCGATTGCCCTGAGCCGGAAACCAGCCCAGACGCGACGGCGATTGACTCCGCGGCGTTTTTAGGGCATTATTGTCACATGGAATACCACATTGCAGAGATTTCTTGTTCCTTGACCCGCAGTCGGCGGTGGAAAGTTGGGCCGCGTGGTCTGTCCAGCGTGACTGTGCCGTGCCGCTGCTGCGGCACCCGTTCGGAGGAGATGTCGCCATGAGTCATTCATCCGGAGCTACGAAAGGCTTGCCGTCGACCGAAAAGATTATCGGGGAAGGCATTACCTTTGATGATGTGCTGTTGCTGCCCATGCGCAGCGACCTGGTGCCGGCGGAGGCGGATGTACGTACCCGCATCACCCGCAATATCGAGTTAAACCTGCCGCTGCTTTCCGCGCCGATGGATACGGTTACGGAATCGTCACTGGCGATAGCCCTGGCCCAGGAAGGGGGGTTGGGATGCATTCACAAAAATATGCCGGTGGAAATGCAATGCCGCGAGGTGGAAAAGGTCAAGCGTTCGGCCAACGGCATTATCACGGATCCGGTGAGTTTGCCCCCGGATGCCACCGTAGGTCGGGCCCGGCAAATCATGAAAGAACAGAATATCAGCGGCATACCGATTGTGCTGGCGGATGCGGGGGAGTTGGTGGGCATTATCACGCGGCGCGACATGAAGTTTCACGAAGGTGACGATCATCGTCCGGTGCGCGAGGTGATGACCAAAAATAATTTAGTAACCGCTCCGCCGACAACGTCCTTGGAACAAGCGGAAGGAATTTTGAACACGGCGCGCGTGGAAAAGCTGTTGCTGGTAGATGACCGGCGGCGGCTGAAGGGTTTGATTACCATGCGTGATATTGAAAAGATTCATCAGTTCCCGTTTGCCTGCAAAGATTCCCGCGGACGGCTTCGCGTGGGTGCCGCGGTTGGCGTAAAACAGTATGACCGCGTCGCCGCGCTCATTCAAACCGGCGTGGATGTGGTGATTGTGGATACGGCGCACGGCCATTCGGGCAATGTGCTGGAAACCGTGCGTGAAATAAAAAAGCGATTCAGCATTGATGTGATCGCCGGCAATATTGCCACGGCAGACGCCGCCCACGATTTAATTGCCGCCGGCGCTGACGGCGTGAAGGTGGGCATTGGCCCGGGCAGCATATGTACCACCCGTGTGGTGACGGGCGTGGGGGTGCCGCAAATCACGGCCATTCTTAATGTCATGTCCGCCGCCGGCTCGGCCGGGGTACCCGTGATAGCCGATGGCGGCATCCGGCACAGCGGCGACATTACCAAGGCCCTGGCGGTGGGAGCCAGCGCGGTGATGATGGGTTCGCTTTTTGCGGGCCTGGATGAAAGCCCCGGTGAATTGGTGTTGCGGCGCGGGCGGCGTTTCAAAAGTTATCGGGGCATGGGGTCCATGGGCGCGATGATTCAAGGCTCGGCCGATCGGTATGGTCAGGCGGGGGTGCGGCAAACCGGCAAGCTGGTGCCGGAGGGGGTGGAAGGGCTGGTGCATTACCGTGGCCCGCTGGGCGATTTTGTGTACCAGATGGTGGGCGGTTTGCGTGCGGGCATGGGTTATTGTGGTGCCCACACCATTGCCGAATTGCACGCCAAGGCCCGGTTCGTCAAGGTATCCTACTCCAGTCTGATTGAAGCTCATCCGCACGACATTATGATTACCCGGGAAAGTCCAAACTATCTATCCAGTGATGGATCGCTGGAGGAATAAGGGCGATATCCGCTTCGTGCGGTTCTGGTTGGGTGCGGCGGGGCGGATCCTATGCCCTCTTCGGCCCCGCTAAATAGTCCGGCGGGTAGCAAATTAGCTCGGTAACGTTTCCGGCAGGGTCGGTGATGTAAATGCCCTGTGTGCCGTCGCGGTGGGTGGCGATTTTCTGTTGAAACCGGGCGGCCATGGATTGCAACTCTTGTAGACTTACGCGCAAAGCCACGTGCGGCGGATGCTGCTGCGGCAGAACCAGGGCCAGTTTTCCCTGGCCGATTTTCAAAAATGCCCAGCTTGCGTCTTGGTACAAGACCGTGGCTCCGAAGTTGTCGCGGTAGAATTGCACGGCCGTCGGGATATCCGCCGTTTGAATTGCCACATGATCCATTTCAAACATTTTTAAACTCCTTGGCCAATTCGGGGTGGCCTGGTGGGCGGTGCCGCATCCGCCATGCTCCACCACTCCATTTTACACCATGGCCGGCCCAGATTAACGTATAGGCTAAATTGTAACGGTCCCCCTGGCTTTGAGGATATTATGAATATAGCGGTAATCGGCGGAGCCGGGTTTATCGGTTCTCATGCGGTGAAATTGCTGGTAGAGCGTGGCCACCAGGTAACGGCCATTGATAATTTAACCAACGGGCATCGGGCGGCGGTGCATAAGCAGGCGGCGTTTTATGCTCTGGATTGCGGCCAGACTGCGGCGTTGGCTGCGGTGTTCCAAGCCCGGAAAATTGAGGCGGTCATGCATTTTGCCGCCAGTGCGTACGTGGGCGAAAGTGTGGAAGACCCGCGCAAGTATTACCGTAACAACGTGGCCAACACCATCAGCATGCTGGACGCCATGCATTTATGCGGGATCAAAAAACTCGTTTTTTCCAGCACCTGCGCCACCTACGGCCAGCCGGACCATGTACCTATTACCGAAGATATGCCGCAATGCCCGATCAGTCCGTATGGTCAAAGCAAATGGATGGTGGAGCGCATTTTGCGGGATACAGCGCAGGCGGAAGGGCTGGCTTTTGCCGCGCCGCGTTATTTTAACGTCGCCGGTTCGGCGTTGGATGGCAGCATCGGCGAAGACCATCGTCCGGAAACGCATTTGATTCCGATTGTATTGCAGGTGGCCTTGGGGCAGCGGCCGCAGGTGGATATTTTTGGCAACGACTACCCCACTCCGGATGGCACGTGCATTCGTGATTATGTCCACGTATGGGATCTGGTGGAGGCCCACCTGGTGTTGCTGGAAAACCTGAAGCCCGGCGGCGGTTTGTTTTACAATCTGGGGGTGGGGCGTGGGTATTCGGTGAGAGAAATTATCACCGTATGCCGGCGGGTGACCAACGCCAACATTCCGACGCGTGAAGTCACACGCCGTGCCGGCGACCCGCCGGAATTATTTGCCGATCCTGGCAAAATGGCCCGTGATTTCGGATGGAAAGCGAAAATCACCGACTTGGAAGAAATTGTGCGATCCGCGTGGCGCTGGTTTCAGGCGCATCCGAATGGGTATTAGCCAAATCTGCACAGGCCCGGCTGCCGCAGTCCGCGGATAGGTTGATGCCGGCCGATTTTACGCTTCGTTGACGCTGTGGGTACCCATTTTTTTACACTTCAGATTAACATAGCGGCCATGATAGTCGCTTGGCTTGGCAACTTGGACCATCTGAAACACTGGGGCATGGCGGCCACGGCTGTGCCTGCTTTGGGCGAGCCAATGGAAACCGCTTTGGTGCTGGCGGTGCTCGGGCTGCTGGGAGCGATCGCGGTGCTTTCCAGCCGTACCGCCGATCGGCTGGGCGTGCCGGCGGTGTTGATTTTGCTGGTGTTGGGCATGGTGGCCGGCAGGCAAGGGTTGGGTGGAATTTCCTTCACGGATTACCACTTTGCTTTTCGGGTGGGAACACTGGCCCTTATTTTAATTCTTTTTGAAGGTGGCTTCAGCACTTCCGTGGCCCAGGTGCGCAGTGTGCTGTTGCCCGCTTCGATCCTGGCCACTTTGGGCGTGGCGATTACCGCGGCGCTGGTGGCGGTTGCGGCGCATCTGTTGGGTCTGACCTGGACCAAATCCCTGCTGATCGGTGCGGTGGTATCTTCCACCGATACCGCGGCGGTGTTTTCGGTATTACGTGCCGGCAGCCTGCGACTCAATACCAGAATCAGCCGCACGATTGAAGTAGAATCCTGCCTGAACGATCCCATGGCGGTTATTTTAACCACCATGTTAATACAGGCGTTTTCATGGCATCGTCCACCCGCCTGGATGATGCTGCTGCAGGTTCCAGTGCAATTGGTGGTCGGAGCCGGGATCGGGATATTGATCGGGCTGGCCGGGAGATTTATACTTCGCCGCATGCCGCTGACCACCTCCGCCCTGATTCCAGCTTTTACCGTGGCCTTGGCCTTGGTTTCCTTCGGCATAGCCACGCTGGCGCAGGGCAGTGGATTTTTAGCAGTTTATTTAACCGGCGTTTTTCTAGATGCGTCTTCGCTGCCGTACCGCAGCGCCTTGATTCGCGTTCATGCGGCGTTGGCGTGGCTGGGCCAGATCGGCATGTTTTTGATGCTGGGTCTGCTGGTATTCCCGTCGCAGCTTTGGCAGGTGGCCTGGACGGGTTTGGCAATTGCCCTGGTGCTGGCGTTAATTGCCCGCCCCTTGGCCGTGGCCTTGTGCCTGTTGCCGCTGCGCTATTCCGGCAAAGAAACGGTATTTATAGGATGGGTTGGTCTGCGCGGCGCAGTGCCTATTATCCTGGCCACTTTTCCCGTGATGGCCCATCTGCCGGGTGCGCGGCATATTTTCAACATCGTGTTTTTCCTGGTGGTTATTAATACCCTGGTGCCGGGGGCCACCATTCGCCGGGTAACCCGGTGGTTCAAACTTGGCTCGGAGGAAAAACCAGCTCCGGATGCGGTGCTGGAAATCAATTCACCCCGGGCCCTGGCTGGCGATCTGGCCAGTTTTTTAATAGAACCATCGGTGGCGGTATGCGGGGCCACACTGCGGGAAATCGAGTTTCCACCCGCCGCAGCGGTCATGCTGATTGTGCGTGGCGAGGAATTTATTGCCGCCCGCGGAGACACGCGCCTGGCACCAGGCGATCATGTCTATGTTTTCTTTAACCGGCGGGATCGGGGGCTTATTGATTTGCTCTTTGGTCGGGCGGAGGTGGGCGGGACAACTTAAGTTGGAAGAGTGTCATCCTTTTATCCCTCGGCAAATGGCAATTTTGGAGATGACCAGACACCGGCGCTAAAAATTCATATTTTCGTAAAATAACGTTGCCTTTTATGCTGTGCGCAATAAACCTGCGCTACTAGCAGAATAATCGCAAGATTGTATGGATTAACGGCCGATACTTGCCTATGATATACCATGTGGCACCGTTATACTGCGCTTGCTAAATTAGGGACCACGTTATGTTAATTGAATTTTATGGGCAAAATTTTGGCTGTTTCCGCGATGAATTTCGCCTCTCAATGCTCGCCAGCGACATCGATCCCAATTCAAATCGCGGAATTCTTGAGGTGGCGGTAAAAGGCGACGACCAGCCACTGCGGCTACTGCGTGCCGCCGCCATCTACGGCCCTAACGCATCCGGCAAATCGACGGTCATACGTGCTGCATCCGCGCTACATTACCTGATCAGCGAATCGGCCGTGACCAATTCCGATGCCCCGTTGGAACCGCATGAGCCGTTTGGCCCTGGAGAGAAAAGTGATGTGGTTCGTTTGGGCTTAAAAGCGGTCGTTGACGGTTGCGTCTACGACTACGAAGTGCACTTTGACCACGCCCACTTTGTTTTTGAGCGGCTCACACGGCTGAATGCCGAAGGCAAGCCGGAGCAGTTACTTAGCCGCGAAGGCCAGAAGGTTTCGGGACAATGGATGGAAAATGAACAATTCCGCTTGATATCCAAAGATTTTCGTCCAAATGCCTTATTGCTTTCGCTGGCGGATCGCTTCGCACCGTCGCTGGCAGAAGACAAGGTCGTGGCGTTCCGTAGTCTTCTACGGTCCTCCAGCCTTAACGACACACCGTGGCGATTTGAAACCGGGGGAACTGCGGCCCGCCGTGCCAAAAAAGATGAGCAATTCCGGTATTGGCTCATGGCGCGATTAAAATCCGCGGATTTGGGCATCGCCGACATTGAGCTGACGGAGGAGAACCGATCGGCGGTTGCGGCTGACCTGCCCGAAGAACTGTTTATGCCCAGTGAGATGGCGCTGATGCACCATGGGAAACAGGGCCATTTCCATGTGCCGTGGCACCGCGAATCAGCCGGAACGCGCCGGCTCATTGCACTTGCGCCGATGCTCTTTGACCTGCGGAACACCAAGCAGCCGCTGGCGAGATTTATTGATGAATTGCACGAATCTCTGCACCCGACACTGTTCCAGGAAATCATCCGCGAATTCAACTACCAAACGCCGATAGCTGGTGTATGCGGACAGCTCATCTTCACCACCCATGAAACCTTGCTGATGGACGCAGAAGCCAGAGAGGCAATCTTGCGGCGGGACCAGATATATTTTACCGAGAAAGCCAGTGACGGTGCGGCACGATTATATTCTTTGGGCGATTTCAAAGAACGCCAGAACCATAACATACGGCGAAGGTATTTGCAGGGTCGCTATGGGGCACTGCCCACCGTAACACCGCTTTTTTAAAACGCATAGGGTGCAACTTCGCTGGATGAAAGGATTCGCTTGGGAAAAGCTCGATACGGCTCCCGTCGGCAAACGGGATATCGGTCTGTACTTCCGGTCGTCGTTTTGGTGTGCGACGATGCCAAGACCGCCGTAGCGTATTTCCAAGAGATGCGGCGGGAGTTCAAGGCCAAGGTAACGCTTAAAATAGTTCCAGCACCGTGTTCGGGCGCTACCGCCGACGATGTCGTCAAGGCGGCGATTACCGAACGGCTGGCATTGGGACCGGACTCTTCGGTCGCCGCGTCCGAGCCACAGGACGAAGTTTGGGCGCTCCTTGACCTGGAGGTCCAGTCGGAACTTCGCAACCTGGCCAACGCTGCCAAATTGAAGGCGGAGGACAATAGTGTGCGCGTTGCGCTATCGGACCCATGTTTTGAGATCTGGACTCTGGCCCATTTAACGGATACCGGCACGGCGTTCGCCAACTGCGCGGCCGTGGTGGCCGAAATTAAAAAGGAATGGAAAAAGGAATTTGGAACCGATTTTGGCCAAAAAAAAGCGCAGGCAGATTATTCCAAACTGATGCCGTTACGCGGCTTAGCAATAAGCCGTTGCAGGCCCAGACACGAGCGCAAAGACCCGTCCTGGACCGAGGTTTATAAGGTGGTGGAGTCGATAATGACTAAATGACATTACGATTCTCAGCCATGGGCGTGACCAGCCCATCTCTGCAGAACAGCTTTTTTCGCACCTCTGAGGGGGCCGTGGTAGGCCCGTCGCCGGCCCGGATGGGGGCGGTTCCTGACCGGCTCCCGCGCGGGCGGACGAAAATTTTAATCTCACCAGGGGTTTATGCCGGTAAAATGATATGCGGTAATGTCTAATGCCAAGAAGAGGAGCGCCACCGCTATGCGGAAATGGGCGGGACAACTTGAAATGACCAAATATGTCAGGATGGCACGGCTTGGGCAGCGGGAATGGAAGCCAATGGATTGCAACTTTGGGCCGTCCGGGCGAAAACTGGAAGAGAGCGGAAACGTGTGCGGTTATTTTTTGTTCTGGAGAACCTCTTATGCCAAAGGATAGACCAGTGATCGGCGGATCGAACAAGATTGTTTGGGCGGGGCGAATTATCAGCGCTCTGCCGGTGCTGCTGATGGGGGGTGGCGGCGTGATGGCGCTGGTCAACCCGGTACCGGTGCGGCCAACATTTACAGCGCTTGGCTATCCGGCACATCTGGTGCCGGTGATCGCGGTGGTGGAAGTGATTTGCGCGATCCTGTATGCCATACCCCAAACCGCGGTGCTGGGGGCAATTCTGTTGACTGGCTACCTGGGTGGGGCGACGGCCAGCCATGTACGTGTCGGGCAGTCGCTGTTTATATTGCCGGTGGCGGTGGGTGTGTTGGTATGGCTGGGATTGTATTGGCGTGATGCCCGGCTGCGATCGCTGGTTCCGTGGCGAAAAGTTATGGTCGGCAGTTGGCCATAATGGTATTATTTATTTGTGCTGGTGGTACAAAATTGGATGTAGCCGTGGCATTTAAAGGAGTTCATCATGGAAAGCGCATTGGAAGTTGGCAAGAATCTGGTGGCGTTGACCGGACAAGGCCGCTGGCTGGAGGCGATGGATACACTTTACAGTCCGGACATGGTAAGCTTGGAAGCGGTGGAGATGCAGCCGGGCTGGCAGCGACTGGTGGGGATTGCGGCGGTGCGCGAAAAAACTGTGCGGTTCTTACAGAAGCATGACATTCACCATTGCCTGGTAACGGGTCCCTGGCCGCATGGGGACCGGTTCATCGTGGTCTTCAAACTCAACTTGACGGCGAAAAATGGCCCGATGGCCGGGAAGCGGCTTGATATTGAGGAAGCCGCTCTCTACACCGTCAACGACGGAAAAATTGTTAAAGAAGAATTCTTCTACAACATGCCCGGGTAGGCTGGGCTTGATCTGTCGGCTAATGGCGGCCTGTTGCGCCGCGTGCGGGCGGCAATGGCCCTGTGGTCGGCTTGGCCCGGCGCAACAGATACAACCGCACCCCGCCGCTGATAATCGGCTTGGTGTGCAGGAAAGAGTACGGCGCGGCGGTCGTGGGCCAGTCTGCCACCGGAACGATCACGGCACGTACATGGTGGCGGATGAGAAATTGCTCAATGGCTTGCTGATTCGCATGATCCGACCCGAGTGCCAAAGCCCCCTGGGCTGCCGATGTGGCATAGCCGCGGGGCACTTGCGTACCGATGTATCCGCCGGCCATGACGAAGCGGAAATTGCTTTCCGCCTGCCAGTACATCGCCCTTCCCTTGAAGCCATCCGGAAAAATTAACACCGTGGTTCCCTGGGGAATGTACCGATTCAAGGTTGGGGAAGAAAAAAAGCTGGGGTTGGGTATGTGGTATCGCCAATAGTGGGTCCACGTGCAGGGGAGCATAAATGCAAGCGTGGCTATCGCCCAGGCCATTTTGGTCCACCATGCGTGCTGTGAGTACGCCATCCAGAAGGCTCCGATCATGGCCACGGCCAGAGACAAGTATAGACTGAAGCGCGCCGGCAAGGCCTTGTCCAACAGCGGCCAATGCACCAAAGCTTTCCAGGGCAGCGGAACCCAGGGAATGTGCACCGGCAGGTGCAGCCGCGGCCCCAGGCTGGCCACAAAAACCACCGCCAGCATAAACACCAGAACATGGGTGCTTTTCTGGTGGATAAATTCCCGTAGAAATAAAATTACGATGCCCAGCAGCGGCAATCCAAGATAAGTGTCTTGTTCGTAGCTGCGCCCCTGCCAACGGGTTAGCCAATGGGCTGGTCCGATCCATGATTGTGCCAGATGGCCAAGCCAGTTGATGTTGGTTGGAATCACATAGTTGAAAGGATCCGCCACGATAACATTGGGCGACAAAATAGCCCCATGCACATAATGGACGAAAAATACGTAATACCAACAAGGGGTCAAAAGCACTATGGCCAGTAAAATCGCGGCCATGGTCGCCCGCAGCGCGGCCAGATGCCGGCGGCGCTGGTCGCCTGCGGGTGCAAATGCCGCTGCCGCGATAATCGCCAGCAGGCCGAACAGCAACAAGGTTGCAAATACCTCTGTGGAAACGCCGAACTGAAAAACCAGAAGAACCGCGGTCAGGGCGATATACCACCGACGGCCCAGGTTGCCGTTCCAGTGGAGAATATAAACCCAGATTAACAAAGGGATGGCGAAGGTGACAAACAGGTTGACCTCGCCAAGCAGATGGCCGAATTCATAGCCGGAAAACCCAAACACCCACCCGCCGAAGAGCGCGGGAAAGAATTGGCCCGTTATTTCGCGCCCCAACAGGTACGCGCTCCAGGCACCTATTGCTGGAGCCAAGACGGCCACCAGGTTGTAACTGACCAGGGGGCCAAACAGCAGCGTGATCGGTGCCATGATAATGGCCACACTGGGAATGGATGTCACCCACAGCAAATTCTGGCCGCTGGGAGCCCAAATTTGGTGAGTATAAAGCGGGTTCAAGCCGTGGAGTATCGCCCATGGCCACCAAGAGTACATCCAGAGAAAAAGAAAGCCCGGTGAGCCGATGATGGTATTGTGCAGGTGCAGCCGTGTGGGCAGGGCCAGCAGCACCGTAGCTGCCAGCACATAAATGACCAGCGCCAACCATCTTTCCCGCCGCGGGTGGGTCATGGACCTTTCCTCCATGTCAGCCGCGGCCAGGTCGGATAAACGCAGTCACGCCCCAGCATGGCCGCCACTGCGCTGGCCGCACTCAATAAAATCGAGGCCCATCGCAGGCAGTTAAAAACCAACGTTCCACCGTAAACCAACAGCGCCGCCAGTGGATGTTGCCACAAAAGATGCGGCAAACTGGGCACCATAGATCCCGGCCGGAACCGAAAAAACATCGGACCCACCAGCGGAATCGTGGGTACCAAAACCATGTAACCGGCAAAAATAAAGGCTTGAAAGCCAGCGGCCCGACGGCCATGTGCCGCCAGCCAAGCGTCGCGATCCTGGGCGTAAAACCACACCGCCAGGCCCGGGACAAAAAACATCACCGGTCCGAGCAGATGGACCATTGCAGCCGTGAATCGGGCCTTGATGGAAGGAGTCATCGTTTCACCAAAACCAGAACTGGAAGGCAGACCCTATGGGCCAAGGCGCAACTAGCGACAAACTTTGGTGCAATGCTGCCGTTGGCACCGTTGCGCATGCTTCGCTGGGTCTGCAATTCCGCTTCGGACACGCAGCGGAAGATACCGCATCCATCATCTCTTGAGAATTTGGCATGTTGCCCAACATGCAAGGCCATGAGCGTCGCGACGAAACATGCTTATTTTTACGGGCAGAATGTACACGAATCATATATGAAACTCCTTGGGTCCCTGTTTCGTTCCATGACGTTCAGGTTGCTGCTGCTGAGCACCTTGGTGGCCACCGCTGGGGGTGATCCACTGCGGCTTCGACGATACACTTATGGTGACAGAGGAGTGGACGTGCATAGCCAGCAAAAATAGCAGTGCCAACTGTATCCACGTCGCGGCCGTGAAGTGGCGCGGCGGCAACGGCCTGGGATAATCGGGCGTGACGCCGGCGGCCAGCATGCGGTCATACAGGTGTGGATGTATCCGGCGACGGCCGGACATGACGGCCGGTATCAAATTGATCTGATAGATGCGCTCCAAGGCCCGCGCATAGGTTGCCTGATCCGCCGCGTTTTCCGCGGCACAGGAGTCAGCACGCACTTCCATCCGCCTGGCCATGCGCTGGCTAAGCACCAGCGCCAGCAGGGCAAGGGCGGCCCAGACTATTGCCAGCAACTCTCCAATGGGAAAGCTTGCGGCGATGGGGTTAGCAAACACCAGCGGGTAAAAGGCCAGAAAGGCAGTATGTCGCCGGAATTTAACCCAGCGCGATTCCCCCAGATGGGCGAGCTCGTGAGCGCAGACCGCCATAAGTTCAGTCGGTGGCAGCTTTTCGCAAAGCGCAGAGGTCAGCAGCACCTCACGGGTGATCGGACTCGCGTAGCCATTGGCCATCCAGCTTTCGAATATCCACACCCGGCGAACCCGTACGTTCATCTGCGCCGCCAGGGTGTTTATACGGGCTCGCAGTTGCTGGTCCGCATCACGCAGCAGGCCCAGCCGGTATAGTATCTGCCACCAGGTTCCCAATGTCAGCAACAGAAACCACAGCAGTATTCCTGCCGCCGCCAGGAATGTGTCGGGGCCTAAATCTGAGGGCATCGCAAAAATGCCGGCAATCAGAAGTATCCACGGACTTAAGGCCAGAATCCTCACAAACGAGAAAAGGGGTGCGCGAGAAAACGGCCGCGCCCGGCCGTAGATCTGCTGGCCCATGCGGCGGTTGGCCAATAAAACGCCTGCGCACGCGGTGGCAGCCATGGCTGCCGTGGGCCAACCGTATCCGTGCAGAATGAATCTGCTCTCGGCAAGCGCCAAAATCGTCGGAATAAGCACCAATTGCAGTCCCGCGCCCGCGCGGGCTGGAAATAAAGCCCTCGCTCGCTGCGTCCAATGCTCGTCGGCGGTTTTCCGCCAGGCACGCATGGCCCAGTGGTTCGCCGCCAGCGCCCACACCCAGGCCACCACGAAGGAGCCGGCAATTAATAAGAGCAACTGCACCATGGTACGAATTTTGTAACCGTTCGTGAATGTACGGCCAGCCACACTCACGGCGATGCTGACCAAGTGTGAAGCTTACCCATCCCCGAGGTACTGTCAAATGTTGTAGATGAACACAAGCCAGGCTTTCCGGTCAGTGCCCCACTGCACCGATTGGGTGTGCCGATATGGCTCCGGACTGCGGCCCACCAGTGCCGCCATGGCGTTTGTGGGGCATGATGAAGGGTGTTAAAATTTCTGGTAGCTGGTAACGCTGTTTTTTTGGATATTTTTGTGCATACTGAACAGGCTAATAACGACAACGTGGCGGGGTGGGTGCTGTACGACGCAGACTGCCAGTTTTGCATAACCTGGGCCCGGTGCAGTCAGAAGTTGCTCGAGAGCCGACAACTCGTATTGATGCCTCTGCAAACTCCCTGGGTGCGGACGCGGCTCGGTTTACCCGAGGCGCAATTATTAGCCGAAATGCGACTGCTGCTGCCCAATGGACAGATATATGGCGGTGCGGATGCACTGTTGGAAATCGGGCGGTATTTTTGGTGGAGCCGGCTGCTGGCCCGCGCCGGCCATATCCCTTGGGTTAACGCGTGGCTGCACACGTTCTACCGCTGGGTAGCTCGACACCGCCGGTGCGGCACGGACGCGTGCGGCACCAAGATACCCGCCGGGCCGCAACACTAAATGGATGGCAGGTCGCTGTGCGGGTTGATCAGGGTGCTGCCCGCAGGCTGAATAATGGCTGGCCTGCGATGGATTTTCCGGTGCTATAATTCACCAACTATGTTTGTTGCGAGGCCCAAACTTGCGTAGAGTTGCCGATCTTGCAGCCTTCAACTCCGCCGCACTCAATTTTATGGCTGGGCAAGATACAATTTAAGCCGATAAAAAAAGAGAGAGCGCGCCGAGGTATGAATGTGCTGGTTTGGCCGATAGAGGGAGCCGCGGATAGGACGTCAAGATCCTGCGGGTCGGTTATACTCATGGGAACGACGATGCCCGGATTTTTACACAATTACCTCCGCCGACTTACCGCTCATCAGTGGTGGGTGGTACTGCTGGAAATGCTGTTGATCGGGGTAGTGGTGTATTCGGTGCTGGAATTCCTGCGCGGCACCCGTGGAGCTAGGTTAATCAAAGGCGTGGGATTGTTTCTGTTGATTGCCTATACCATCATCCGGTTGGGTGGTGATAAGCTTTTGCGGGTGGAATTTTTGTTCAGTCGGCTCCTGGTATTTACCAGCTTTGCCATTGTCGTGGTGTTTCAGCCGGAATTGCGCCGCGCCCTGATACGCCTGGGCGAAACGCGATTGTTCAGGCCCAATGCCGGCTCGGCCCGCAAAACGGTGGATATGATCTGTGAATCGGTGGAGTACTGCGCCCGCAACCGGATCGGCGCTTTAATCGCGGTGGAACGGGATGTCGGCCTGGCCGGGCTTACGGAAAATGGTACGACGCTCAATGCCGATTTGAGCGCCGAACTGCTGGATACTATTTTCTGGCCCGGATCGCTGCTTCATGATATGGGGGTGGTGATCCGAGATGGAAAAGTCGTTGCCGCCGGGGTGCAGTTTCCATTGGCGGAAGGCGGCGAACTCAGTCAGGAAATGGGTGCCCGCCACCGGGCCGGGCTGGGGCTGGCCCAGGAAACGGATGCGGTGGTGGTTATCGTGAGTGAAGAAACGGGTACGATCAGCATTGCCGAGCGTGGACAATTAACCCGCGGCCTTACCGCCGAAGAACTGCGAGACACGTTGCTGTCATTGCTGCGCCGTCCTACAACGACGGTCGCACACAGGTCCGCAGCGGCATAAAATAAATCAGCGAGAACGGCATAAATATAGGCCTCGCCGCCGTTCGTGGAAAAGAGTGGTCTTGAGTATCCGCCGGAAGCGAAATGTATGGCCAGCAAACCGACGCAATTTATCGATCGCCTGAAGGTATTGCCGCTGACGGTGCTCTTGACGGTCCTGTTATGGCTTTATGCGGATGCCCACCTCACCGCGACCCAGCGCGACCTGCCCATCCATATAACAATTCTGGCCGGAGCCGGGGCCAATGGCAATCCGCAAACCGTTTTGATGAAAAGTCCCACGGACAGTGCCTTTGTCGTGAACATCCAGGGGTCCGGTGAAGCCGTGGATCGCATCCGCCAGCAGTGTGATGGTCGAGGTCTTTTCACTCTGCAGGATATGAATAACCTTACCTATGCCCTGACGCGCTCGGATATAAGGAGAATTGCCGCCGGAAAATCGCTTAACGCCCTGCGAATCTTTAACTCCCTGGCTTATTTCACCAGGCACCGGGTGGTGGTTACGGCTGTAAGCCCGCGCCATATAAAACTGAAGGTGGATCCCATTGTTACCATCAACCGTCCCGTGGAGTTTCGCGCCGTTGCTGGTGTAGCCGCGGCCATTCAGCCCGCCAGCGTGCAGGTCATGCTGCCGCAGAGCCTGCTGGAAAACATAGGCGGGGCGGATCAAATTGAAGTCGTGGCCAAGCCCCTCACCAGCATTTCCGCTCTGCCGGTGGGAACACGGCAAACCATTCCGTCGCAGCTTAGCCTGGTATTCCCCGGCTCACCAGACCCGCGGGTAACAGTTACTCCCGCCAATGCCATGGTTACTTTTACGGTACCGCATCAGCCGCGTGCCAAATTGTTTATCGGCGTGGTGCCGGTATGGCTCAACGGACCACCCTGGCTGCTGAATCAATATCGGGTGACTGTGCGCAATGCCACACTGCACATCACGGTAGCCGGTCCGCAGCGGTTGATCCGGAAACTTCGCAACAATGTCATCCGCGGCAATCTGGCGCCGCCGGAAAAACGCGTGATCGCATTTCTGGATATTACGCCCTCCGTGCATCGGCATGCCGACTGGCAGCCCACCACCATTCGCTATTCCCTGCCGTCGGGAATTTCACTGGTGGACGGTCCAACCACGGTGGCCACCAAAATTATTTTCCAGCCAGGCTCGGTCAGCGGCACCCATGGGCCCACAACTGCAGCCAGCACCCAAGCCGCAGCGCCGGTGCCCGCATCCGGGCCGCAAACCCTCCCGGCGGTTGGCGTGCAAAGTGGAGTGGGTAACCGGGTTGGCCATGGCCGCTGATCAGGAGCGTTTCACCACGCAAGGGAAGCAGATCGTGCCACAGAAAAAACAATTTTCCGGACCAGGCAGCTTGTTTGATCTTCCCGGCGGGCCGGCACCTGCCGCCAAACCCGCCACAAAGAGTTCCTTTTCGCGCTCTGCTCCGGCATCCGCTGATCCCGATCCGGTGCATAGCGTGAGCCAGGTGAATGCGCTTATTACCCAGGCGTTGGCCGATCGCTTTTCCGGACCGTTACGTGTAGCGGGTGAAATTTCCAATTTTTCCGTCAGCCAGCGTGGTCACGCGTACTTTACGCTTAAAGATGCTTCGGCGCAACTGGCGTGCGTCATCTGGCGTGATGCTTTGGCACGCCTTGGCACAGCCATTCGCGATGGCATGGCGGTGGTGGTGCGGGGCAGCGTGCGGTTTTATGAACCGCATGGCCGAATCCAGCTTTATGTGGATGAGATATTTCCGCAGGGGGCCGGGGCGCTGGAACTCGCGTATCGGCAACTCTGCGAAAAACTTAAAGGCGAAGGCCTTTTTGAGCAAGGACGCAAACGCCCGATTCCGCGCCTGCCGCTGCGGGTGGCAGTGATCACCAGTCCCACCGGGGACGCCTTGCATGATGTGCTGACCACGGCCCATCGTCGCTTTCCGGGTTTGCAGGTCATGGTTTATCCCGTGGCCGTGCAGGGGCCTTCCGCCGCCGGCCAGATAGCCAATGCCATCAGCCAGATCAACCGCCACAGCCTGGCTATCGGCGGGGTGGATCTGATTTTGCTGGTTCGCGGCGGCGGATCACTGGAAGACCTCTGGGCCTTCAACGAAGAGATTGTCGCGCGGGCCATAGTCGCCGGCCACATTCCCATTGCCACCGGCATCGGTCATGAACCGGATACCACCATCGCCGATCTGGTGGCGGATTTGCGCGGCCCAACGCCCACGGGTGTAACCGAATTGACGGTGCCCGATGTGCGAGAGTTGCTGCGGGAAATCCAGACTCGGGAAGACCAGCTTTCCGGTTACGTGGCCGCCCGAATTTCCGACCATAAAAATGCGCTGCGGGCCATGGCCATGGGTTTGACGATTCAAGCCGGCCAACTGCTACAAATGCGCCGCCGCCGCCTAGAATTTGCCGCGCGCCGCGTCGCCGCCATTGAACCGCGCCATGCCATCGCCCAGAACTGGCGGCGTTTGGAAACAGCCCAGCACCGCCTGGCGGATCATGCTTTGGCTGCCCGTACTCATGCCGTTGGTCGTCTGGCCACGCTGCGCCAAACGCTGGTGGGCATTGGCCCGCAGGCGCTGATTTCCGGCGGCAGTCTGCAACTATCCCACTTGGAGAAGTCCCTGGCGGCGGGCACGGCCAATCGGTTGCATCTGACCGCCGGCCAGCTTGAGGCGCTGCGGCAGAGGCTTTTGGCCATCAGTCCCCAGGCGGTGCTGGAACGTGGCTTTTCCATCACCACCGATGCTGATGGCACCATTGTGCGCCGGGCAGAGCAGGTGCATAGCGGCCAGACCCTGCTTAGCCGCGTGGCCGAAGGAACCATCTGCAGCACGGTCAAGTAGCGCCGCCGAATGGTTGGCCAGGGCGGGGAAATTGTTTTATGATGGAGCCATGGGTAGTTTTCATAGCATGACCAATGTGCGTATGCGCCGACTGCGGCGGACCGGAGCGCTGCGCGATTTGGTGGCGCAAAATCGTCTTTCCCCCGAACATTTTGTTGCCCCGCTGTTTGTACGCAGCGGCCAGGATCTGCGCCGGCCCATTTTAAGCATGCCCGGTCAGTTTCAGTTCTCGCCGGATGTGGCCGTCGAGGAAGTTAAGGAGCTGTTTTCGCGCGGAGTGAAAGCCGTTATTCTTTTCGGCGTTACCGATTCGGCCCAGAAAGATGCGTGTGGAACGCATGCCCACGATCCAACCAACGCGGTTTGTACCACGCTGCGGCGTATTCGAGACGCCGGCATTGACATGGTGACCATGACCGACCTGTGCTACTGCGAATATACCAATCACGGCCATTGCGGCCCGCTGATCGGGCCGGTTCTGGGGCTAATGCCGGCAGGGGGGATATCAACAGCCGGCGGTGGACTCAAAGCGAAAAAGATCTCTGAAAAAAAAACAGCCTTGGATAAGCTCCGGCCAGCATCGGATATGGCGCGCCTTGCCGCACATGGCGCCACGGTTACGGTCGACAACGATGCCACCATTGCCCAGTTATGCCAACAGGCGGTATTGCATGCCCAGGCCGGGGCGGATGTCATTGCGCCGTCGGGCATGATGGATCATGGCGTGCTTGCGGTGCGTAAAGCCCTGGATGATGCGGGTTTCAGTGATCGCTGCATTCTTAGTTATGCGGTGAAATATGCCAGCGGCTATTACGGCCCGTTCCGCGACGCGGCCGAATCGCCACCGCAGTTTGGAGATCGGCGAGGCTACCAGATGGATTTTCGGCGTGGTGCGGCGGAAGCCGTCCGGGAAGCTCTTTTGGATGTCCAGGAGGGGGCGGACATGGTGATGGTCAAGCCCGGGATGGCATATCTGGATATTTTGCAGCAGGTTGCAGCGGCGGTCAGCGTACCGTGCGCCGCATACCAGGTCAGCGGAGAGTACGCCATGTTCAAGGCCGCCGCCGCCGCAGGCTTCATTGACGAACAATCCCTGGTTCTGGAAACCATGTATGCGTTTCGGCGGGCCGGGGCGGCATTTGTGCTGACCTATTATGCCAGCCAGATAGCCGAATGGCTGGGTGGCTAAGTATCCCAATCGGCAGCGGTTCATACCTCAGGATGGCCGGACTAAAAGGTGATCGCGCAACTGCGCCATTTGTTCCAGCAGAAATTCGATTTGTCCGTCGCTGTGCGTGGCCATGAGGCTTAACCGCAGCCGGGCCGAGCCTGGGGCGACAGTGGGCGGACGAATAGCGGGCACAAAAATGCCGCTTTGCCTTAAAAATTCGGATGCTTCCAAGGCTGATTCCGTGGAACCGCAAATCACCGGAATAATCGGCGAACGCGAATGGCCGCAATCATAGCCCATGGCTTCCAGGCGGTTGCGAACACCTGCGGCCATAGTCAGCACCCGATGCCGCAACTGCGGTCGGCGCAGCATGATTTTTAGCGCAGCCAACGCCGCGGCGCTGCACCCCGGCGGTAACGCCGTGGTATAAATAAAGCTGCGGGCCTCATTGACCAGGGTGTCAATCACCGCCTGCGATCCGGTCACAAACCCTCCAACAGATCCGAATGCCTTGGAAAGCGTGCCCACACTGACGGCAATATTGCCTTCCACGCCGGCCAGTTCTCCAACGCCGCGGCCATGTTCTCCGAGCACTCCGGTCGCATGAGCTTCATCGGCCACCAGCAGTGCCCCGGCGGATTCAGCGGCGGCGGACAATGCCGCCAGATCCGCTACATCTCCATCCATGGAAAAGACGCTGTCAGAAACGAGCAAGGTTCTGGCCGCACGGGCGGGGGGAGGCGAATCGGGTGATGCCGGAGATTGCCGGCCATGGCGGCCGGCCGGCGAGATTTTCCGGACCAGCAATTCTTTTGCGCGATCGATATTTTTATGGGGAAACGTGCGATGGTTCGCTCCCGACCATCGGGCCGCATCCAGCAGGCTCGCGTGGTTGAGCTTGTCAGAAACGATACGGTCCAGCGGTCCGGCGAACGTGGTCAGCACGGCCAGGTTAGCCATAAAGCCCGTGGGGAAAAGCAGTGCCGCTTCCGTCCGTTTGAAATCCGCCAGGGCTTGTTCTAACTGGTGGTGCAGGTCCATGGATCCGGCCACCAGCCGCGAGGCTCCGGCCCCAGCACCATACCGGCTGATGGCGGCACGGGCGGCATCAATGACTTCCGGATCATTGGCCAGGCCCAGGTAGTTGTTGGTGCAGAATTGCACGTAACTGCGGCCTTGAATTTCAACCGTCGCCCCCTGTGCCGATTGCACCGGCCGGAGGATTCGCTGCATGTGGTGTTGACGGCGCAGGTCAGCGGCGCGCTGTAAATCGGCCAGCCACACGCGGAGGGTTTCCGATGCTGGTGATGCTGAAATACCCATATCGGCGCATTCCGTCTGGACCGGAAAGGAAGACCCAGCCACTGATCGCAGCACCAGCAAGCGGCGCTGCTAGGACTTGGCCTGCGATGGATCGGAATTGGTCGTCGCACTCTTGGTTGCCGCTGCGGACGGGGTCAGCAGGCTTCGTCCATCCGTCGTGGCCGCAGGTTTTGCCAGGCGGGCCTTGAGCAGCCGGCCGGCCCTGAAGCGAACTTTTCGCTTGTCCGGCACGGGTACGCGAGTAAGTGTGCGCGGGTTCCAGGCCAGGCGGGCGGCTCGCGATCGGACTTCAAAAATGCCAAAGTCGCGAAACTCCAGCCGGTGGCCCTGGTCGAGATCATGCACGATCTCCGCCAGAAATTCCTGCACCACCTCCCGGACGGTGTTTTGTTTGAGTTGGAGTTTGTCGGCAATTCGATCAACAAGTTCTTTTTTTGTTACGGTCGCCATAAGCACCCTTTTCCCCCGGATTACTGCTGCGGGGCATCAAGCGGATGAAAATGTCAGTCTCTTCTACCAGGTACGTTTTAGTTTTAATCGGCACATCTGGCCGAATATCCGGGCATGGCATTCGCCTACATCCACCTGCAGGAATCCACCTAAACCCGGCCACGAGCAGCTATTATCTAATTCGGTTGAAGAGGCGTCAAGGAACCCGATTTTCCGGATTTCTGGACGTTTGCGGATCAACCTGTTTTTATTGTTTGGCATCGCGCCTCACCTGCCGCAAAGCATTAACCAGCACGCTTTCCTGGCGTGCCTGGCACCCACGGCCCTCAGGCCATGCAGCAAATCATTTTCACCCGTCTGATCGCGCACGACTAAGGGTGCCCGGTCACACTCCAGACTGTCAGATAATGATACAGCAATTCAAGGCCGATACCGAGTACCGCAAAAACCACCAGAATCTTCACGCTCATCCATAGCGCAGCGATGGGCACCTGGCGTAATTCCGCCTTGCGCGCGGTCTGATAAACCACCGAAATAACCAGAACCAAAGGAATCAGCAGCCACATCCAGTAGTCGCTAAGATGGGTGACCCGCTGGTAGAGCGGATCCACCAAGGGCGTCCAGGCCGGCATCGGCAGGCAGGTATGCAACCATCCAAGGTTCATTGACATCACTTCTCCCCGCCGGTGGTACCTGGAGTTTCAAAGCTGCCTCTTTTTTGGCTGTGGTCTTCGCTGACATGTAAAAATAAATCAATCAGCACCAGCAAATTCAACATGCCCGCCAGGCCGCAATAGGCTGTGGCCACATCCTGAATCAACGGCGCAAAGCCCAGGGGGTGTTTAGCCTTGGGCGCGAAAGTATCATTTTTGACGGCATTGCCGACCAGCATCGGCCAGCCAGCCAGAAATTGCGAGTAATCCCAAGCCGGTTGCCGCGGACGATTCAGCATCCGCACGCCGCCGAGCAACACGCCTCCGAAAAAAAGCAAATGAATGGCGAGAGCAAAAACCACGGCCCGGCCCCGCTGGCCAATGAGCCAGTGCCCCGCTCCGGGAATCAGCCAGCCCAAGGCTATGGCTAAATAATCCCTGGCTCCAGAGCTTGCACCGGTACCAACGTGTGTCGAAGGATTCGACCCGGACAAAGATATCTCCTGAATAAAAGGACCGCTTTCTCAGGCTGCCCCGGTGGCTGAAACATCAGGCCATCGACCTTGACTTATACCGGCCCAACGCCGGTTTGCCAACCCCGCGGCTGACGGGACGGCCAGTTGGGATGCAGTCCAAGTTTATCGCCATCATTGTATATGGCCCGGGAGTTAGATTTTAGCCGCCAACGAATCGCCAACCTCGGCGATGACCTGGTCGGAGGTGATTCCATCCGCCTGGGCATCAAAATTCAAAATCAACCGATGACGCAATACCGGCTTGGCAATCGCCTGAATATCCTCCAGGCTGACCTGGGTGCGGCCGGCCACCACAGCCATGGCTTTCGCCGCCAGCAGGATGTTTTGGGCTCCGCGCGGGCTGCTGCCATAACGCACATAGCGGCGCACGATCTCCGGGGCACCGGCTTGTTGCGGATGCGTGGCCAGGATCAATCGGCCAATGTACTTCTGAAACGGTTCGGCTGCGGGCACTGAGCGCACCAACTGCTTGCGCTCTTCCACGCGATGGGCGTTAAGCAGCGTCAGAGCATCGGGTCGCCGCGCGCCGGTCGTGCGGGCCAGAATGTCGGTGAGTTCGTCCAGGGAAGAAAGCTCGACCAGAATTTTCATCGCAAAACGATCCAATTGCGCTTCCGGCAGGGGATAGGTTCCCTCCATTTCCAGTGGATTCTGGGTGGCCAGCACAAAAAAAGGATTTTCCAGCCGATGCGTGTTGCGGGCCACGCTGACGGAACCTTCTCCCATAGCCTCCAGCAGTGCGGACTGTGTTTTGGGGGTCGCCCGATTGATTTCATCCGCCAGAATCAGATTGCTGAAAATCGGACCCGGTTGAAATTGCAACGTCCGTTGGCCATGGGCATCGGTTACCAGTATGGAGGTGCCGATGATATCCGCGGGCATCAGGTCGGGGGTGAACTGAATACGTGAGAATCGCATATTCAGCACCTGGGCGAGGGTGCGAACCAGCAGGGTCTTGCCCAGGCCGGGCACGCCTTCCAGCAGCACGTGTCCGCCGGTAAACAGGCACAGCAGCATCTGCCGGATAACGGCCTGATGGCCGACGATGACCTTGGCCAACTCCTTTTCCACCGAGGCAAATTCCGATTGAAATTGAGTGATCTGCGTCTGCAGTTCTTCGACGGTGGAGGGTTGAGATATATGCGTCATATTTTCCCCGTATCCGCCGGTGGGCCGGGCCAAGCCCTTTTTCACCGCCGCTGCTAAACATAATCCCGACCACCGGGAAAGCAAGTCGCAATGCCAAAATTCCCCGGGAATATCCCAGTATCCTCGCACGGCGCAAGGATTTTGGACCCTACGCCGCCATTGTTCTGCAAGCTCCTTGCGCCAGTTGCAGCATTGGTCCAGCTCCCCTGGCCGATCCGTGCACGGTACGCCATAGGGCTGAGGCGGACTTACCCTTCTGCCTGCTCCCTGGCCGAAGTGCCCAGCTTGCGTTCATGCACCCGTGTAACAATTTGGCAGGCCATGCGTATGGCCGCCTTCATGCTGCCGGGGTCCGCACGATTTTTGCCAACAATATCAAAAGCGGTGCCGTGATCCACGCTGGTTCTAATAATGGGCAGGCCCAGCGTCAGATTCACGCTATGGCTGAAATCCAGCAGCTTCACGGGTATCAGCCCCTGGTCGTGGTACATCGCGACGACCAGATCGTACTGGCCTTGTGCCGCCTTGACGAAAATGGTGTCTGCGGGAAATGGCCCCCTGACGTCCATGCCGTGGCTGCGGGCCATATTCATCGCCGGTTCGATGATGCGCTCCTCTTCATCCCCGAATTGGCCATTTTCACCTGCGTGCGGATTGAGTCCGCAGACGGCAATGCGCGGATTGTCAATTCCAAACCAGTCTTTCAGGGCCTGGTGTGCTAAGTCAATCGGGTCAAACACCGTCCCGATCTTGAACGAATTTCGAATTTCAAACAGCGGTTCATGGATGGTGCACAACACCACACGCAGCCCCTTGTGCGGCCCGATCAGGCTGGTGGCGGCACCGGCCAACCCCGGCGGTGGCGGATGGGCTGCGAACATCATGGCGCAGCGCCGGGCGTGGGTTTTTTCCGCCAACAATTCCGTGTGCCCCGGCCATCGGCCAAAGCCTGCAAGCTTCCAGCTTTCCTTGCAGATCGGCGCTGTAACCAGGGCGTCAATCCGCCGGTTGATGGCCGCAGTAACCGCGTCTTGTACAAATTGCATGGATGCGATCCCGCCCTGTTTGGAAGGCTTTTTAACATCAATGCCCATGCAGGAAAATTCGTCGTAATCCAGTACCACCACATCATGGTCGTAAGGCCGCAGCCGTTCGTGCTGATCGCGCCACCAATATACGTCCATTTCCGCAAGGTCGGCGGAATAAGACAATAGTTCGTTGAGGCCGAAAATAACAAAGCGGCCCAGCCGGCGAATGTCCGGATCCGCCAGGGCTTTGACAATAACCTCCGGTCCAATGCCGGCCGGGTCGCCCATGCTGATACCAATTGTCGGCAAATAGGCACTCATCCGGGCAACCTCTCCGGCCCGGCCAAGCTGGTTTGTGGTTCAAACGCAGCGGCCTTTTCGGTATCCCGCAGCTTCAAGGCCTCCAGATAATGAACGATGGTACGCGCAAAAATATCGGTTTCGATATTGACCATATCTCCCTGGCGCACCCGCCCCAGCGTCGTTTTTGCCAGGGTGGTGGGAATGACCGCCACCTGGAACGTGCGGTGGTCCGTGGCGGCGATGGTCATACTCACACCGTCTATGGCCACGCTGCCCCGATGGATGATCAGCGGGGCCAAAGCCGGGCTTACCGCAAAGGTGATGCGCCAATCTTCCGGGCGGGGGTTCACTTGCAGTACGGCCGAAACGCCGTCCACATGCCCCTGCACAAAATGGCCGCCCAGGGCATCGCCGGCTTTCAGCGACAATTCCAGATTCAGCTTATCCCCCGGCTGTTTTTGTCCCAGCGTAGTGGCGCGCAGGGTCTGATTCACCACGTCAAATTCCACCTGCCGCCCATGGTGCTTGACCACCGTCAAACAAACGCCGCTGACGGCAATACTGTCGCCGTCTGCTATCACGGCCGTCTGTAAATCGTCACCCAGATCCAGCGCCAATCGCCGCCCGGACGGCGTGACATCAGTCTTAATCAGAGTTCCCAGAGATTGGATTAAACCTGTAAACATGCTCTTATTTTAGCCCAATATCGCTACCAGTGCATCTTGGTGCGTCCAACTCGTGGCGGTTGGCGTGGCGGTCAGGCCGGCTGCGCCCGCAGGACAAGGTGGCGGGAGAACGTTGTCAATGGCAGGCCAACGGTGCCCAACACGACGGTACTCCGGCGTTCCAAATTGGCTGCCAGTGCTACCGTTGCGGCAATAGCTTTGCAGCATCGCCATCCAGTATACCGCGGCATCACACTCTTGACGGACCAGGCCACCGTGGGGAGAATCCGAGGAGTGCCAACAGCTTTTTACACGGTCACGGGCCGTCGGCCACCGGCCCGCGGGCACCGGGATTGATTCTACTTTTCACGCTGAACCAGTACAAAGGGATAAGCCGGAACGTGTCGAACATTGGGCACTACGGCACGGGAAATCTGGAGATTACACTCCGTCGCGCCAAGGATTTCGAGGCGGCCAAACCGCTCATCCTTAAAGCGTATCAATCCATTGGCGGCTAGACACCGGCGGCGGTATTGCCGGGGAAGACAGGTGCTGGCGGAACCTCTTAGACCTTGCAAATAACTGGGATCGACCGCACCCGGGGCTACCCACCTCATGAGCCGCGGCTCAATGGTGGAGACTGCGAATCGTTGGCGGACAGCAAACCCGAGGTTTATTGGCCCTGCGCTGGGATGCAGACCACTGTGGCCTTTGTTTCAGGCACGTCAATAGCAGCAAACTTCTTCCATCGTTGGATTGTCAGTGCCTTTTGAATGGCGATAAATTGAGAAAACCTCCGCGAATGCGGCCAAACAGTATGGCGCGGGGCGGTGCATACCCTTGAGGCCGGCAGGCCGACGGTTGCCGGCAGGTAAGGCCAAGCTGATGGCCATTCTTGGTGGCGTGCCATCACGCCAAGCCCATAGATCCATCCGCGCCTGGTAAAACCACCACTTTGACCACGGTGTCTTTCTTATCGCGGCACAGGTGCATGGCCTGGTCGATGTGTTTCAAGGCCAAACGATGCGATACCAACAAGTTCACATCCAAGGCCTTGCCGGCCAAAAGTTTAAGCACATGCGGATAGTAAATCGCGGGGCTGGCGAAACTGGCCCGCAATTGCAGTTTGCGGAAGTGAAAATCGTTGGCGTCAAAACTGACGTGTCCGTCACCAACGCCTATTCCCACGTATGTCAGCTCTCCGCCATAACTCAAAAGATTCAGACATTCGGGCAAATGCTGGACCGGTGCAGTGAGCAGTACATGATTGAATTTGCGGTGGAGATCCTCCGCCTCGCCCAGACTTTTATCCCATGGATAAACCCGCGCCCCCATGGCAGCGGCTACTTTCAGCCGCTGCGCGCTGTGGCCGCGCCCGATACACCATACTTCACTTGCTCCGCTTCGCAAGGCCAGCGCCACGGCCATTAATCCGATCGGTCCGGGGCCCACCACGGCTACTGTTTCGCCCAGCGCTATGCCCGCGGTTTTTACCATGTCGTAGGCCACACCCGCCGGCTCCGCCAGACACGCCGCCTCGGGGGTCAGGCCGTCATAGGGAACCAGACAACAGCCGGGAGCCATCATATACGTACTAAAACCCATGGCCGGCTGTTGCCAAAAATTGGGGGCCTTATTGCATAAATCGACACGTCCATTGCGGCACACACTGCAAGTGCCGCAAAAACTCGACGATTCCAGCACCACTTTGGTTCCCAGTCGAACGGCGGTAACATTAGCCCCCACTTTTTCCACAATGCCGGCCACCTCATGGCCGAACGGGTGCCAGGAGGAACTGTTTACGTCCGCGGCGGTGCTAAGATCAGTCCCGCATATTCCACAGGCTTCAACGCGAATCAAGGCGTGGTCCGGCAATGGGTCATTGGGAAGATCCACGGTGGTCAGGCGGGTTTCCCAGGGGTATCGGAGCAAGGCAGTCTGCGTTTTCATCATCACCTCAAATTACAATTATAACCATCAGCCTGATTTCGACTACGCGCCGTTGGCTTTTACGCGAGCATGGCCAACGGCTGCTGGGGGGCCACGTAGAGCTGGCGATAAATGGAAGCGAATCTTTCCGCCAATTTGGCGGAGGAAAATGTGGTTTCCACCCGTCGGCGGGCGGCGAGCACCTGTTCCCCGGCCTGCTGCGGATTATCAAGCAACTGGTGGGCCGCTGTCGCCAGAGGCCAGGGTTCTTCCGCCGGTGTCAGGATGGCACTGCGGCTGTCGCCCACAATATCCACGGTGCCCGGCACGCTGGTGGCAACTACCGGTATTCCCGCCGCCATCGCCTGCAACATCACGGCCAAATCAACATCCTGATCCGGAGTAAAAAGCATGATATCCGCCACCTGCAGCACGGTTTGAACCGGTATGTCCGGCGCAATAAAATGCATCATGTCCGGATGCGCAAGATCCTGGGCAAATTCCAGCAATTGCTGCACATGGGCTTGCACCGGGGCGTGGTCCAAATGGCCCAGGCGAATCAAGGCCTGAGCCTGCGGGTAAATATGCTGGAGAATGGCCGCGGCCCACAGGCCCTGATCCTGCCGGTTGTGTACGTGTGGCGTGCCCCCCAGAAAGATCACCGGATGATCATCTGCAGGCAATTCCAGTATTTCACGCAACTGTGCGGGAGCGATGCGCGGGCCGGTGATCTCGGGCACGGCAGGAGGAACGTGAGCGAGCTGGTCCCGCGGCAAGCCGGCACGGCGCATCTGCTCGAATAAATCCTGTGTGCCGCACAGTACAACCCACCGGGCTCGTCGGCTGGCCATGCGCAGCAGCCATAGCTCAGTTGGGGTCGGCTGCGTGTGCAGGCTTACCATTCGCACCGTCGAAAGCTGCTTGGGCACGGCCGATGCCGCCAAGGCCCAATATCCCCAGCAATGCAGATGATCGGGCTGGTAGAGATAATATGCCCGGTGGACACTGTGCCAGCCGGCAGGATCCCACCATCCGGCGGCCCGCGCATAGCGTATGATCCCGGTATCCACCCCCGCTGCCGTGGCGGCCTGCATCACGGACTGATGACCAAGGGCCAGCACCTGATGTTCCGCCTCAACCCGGCGGGTGATGAGGGCCAGCGTAAGCAGGACATCTTCCGGTGTGCTGGGGTCTATCATATGCAATATTCGCATGGGCGGTTCTACCAGAGAATATCCTCGGCCCGGAAAACCGGGCCGTCGGTGCAGGTCAGTTTATGTACCCATTGTTTTTGGCCCGGCGGCTGGTATTTAATAATGCAACTCTGGCACGTGCCCATGCCACAAGCCATGGGCTGTTCCAGCGATACCTGGCACCGCACCGCAAATTTCGCCGCTACCGCCGCCGTCGCCCGCATCATCGGAGTGGGTCCGCAGCAGAATATGACTGCACGCTTCCGTTGATCTGTGGAAAAGGCGGTTAAAATATTCTCCAGCATCCCGGTAACGTATCCCTTAAACCCCAGCGAGCCGTCATCCGTGGAAATCATCGAGGGAAACCCATAGCGGGCAAATTCATCCACCGTCAGGCTCGGTGTCGGTATTGGTGCCGGCGGGCCGTTACCGGGAGATATTTTCAGCGGCAGCAAGTCGCGGCGCTGCGCCCCGGCCAGCGCCATCGCGGCTATTTTCTTCTCGTGCAAGACCTTGGCCAGATAAATCATGGGCGGAATGCCCACCCCGCCGCCCACCAGGATGGCCGGCCCAATTTCCGGGCTGACATCAAAGCCGCGGCCCAGCGGTCCCAGCAGCGACAGGCGTTGCCCCGGACGCATGGATTCCAGCCCGCGTGTTCCCTTGCCAATGACGCGGTAAATAAAATCCAGTTCACATACGTGGGTTGTAGTGGCGGTGGCGCCCCGATCGCGCCGATCGGCAATGGAAAACGGCCGCCGCAGGTAGGCCGCAGCTCCGGTGAAAAAGCGATCGTGAAAATGCGGGGGCGGCTGGGCCGGCTGCCAGGACAGTTCGGTCCATGGCGGTACCGGAGAATCCAGGGACTTTGCGTCTGCCGGTACGGCAGCAGTCTGCGCGTCGGGCGCACAGAGAATCTGGGCAAACTGGCCGGGATGGCTGCGCGGGAAATCACGCACCTCCACCGTCAAACGATAATGTTCCCTGCACAGCCATTCATTGGCCGTCACCGTGCCGAAAAAATGTCCACGCACGGCACCGGTTTGTTGTATAGGCGATATGGGCAAACAAAAACTCCACCGGAGGTATAATCTTTATCTGCGTCTGCGGCGAATTTTACCATATCGCACCGCATCCTGGATTTCATCCGACCATCGGCCCCGGCCGGGCTGCGTGTTGGACGGTCATCAAACCCCGGCCCGAAACGGCACCGCCGGCAAACCCGCCGCATTGTACAAGTTGCACCGCGGATTGTCCGCCCAGGCGTAGGTTACGGTCCGCGGTTCGGGCACGCTGTCGCTATGCACAACCACTTCATCGCCCTCAATGCGGGCCTCCGCCCAGACGTAGTTGCCATCCGCGCCGGCCACGGCAAAGCCTTCCAGCTTGTCGCCCCGGCAAACCAGCCCGCCGCCCACGTAGTCCCATGCAATACGTACATTGCGGCCTTGACGCCGGGCGGACCGGAACTGCGGGCCGCTGGGCACCACGTTTTTCTTTCCGTAGGTATGGTGGAGTGCGCTGAGTGCCAGCCGCAGACCCACATCCTGCTTGTTGCGTGGATGTATGTCGCCGGCCTCGCCAATGTCAATCGCTACCGCCATGCCGGTATGCGGCAGGGCCAGGGCCATGGTCTGGGCTTCGCGCAGTTCGGCCCATGGGCTGGGTCCCGGCTGATCGCGTGTGGCCATGTAGTTGGCCAGTTGTACAAAATAAAATGCCAGATGGTCATTGTGCCACAGCCGCCTCCAATCGCGGATCAGTGCCGGGAAAAGATGCTGATATTGCGCCGCCCGCTCCACATTGGATTCACCCTGATACCAGATGGCTCCGCGTATTGGAAAATTAGTCAGCGGTGCCAACAGGCTGTTAAACAAAGTTGTAGGCGAATTGGGATTATCCGGCCCCAATGGCTGCGGTGGTCCGGTAACAATACCATAGTTGGTCTCCACCGCGTAGCCCCAGCTTCCATCCAGACGAATCGGGGCCGTGCCGCTATCCTCAGGACAACTCAAGGCCATGGCCTTTGCGGGGCCTCTTAAGCCCGCATCGAAGCGATCGCAATGAACGCGCACCGCAATAACATTACGGCCTGCTTTTACCAGCGCACCCGGCACTCGATACACCCGTGAAAAGCTCCACGCATCAGGCCGGTCGCGCATGGTAACGCTGCCCACTTTTGCACCATTGAAATAAGTAATATCGCTTTTATCGGCGGAACCTATACCCAACTGCAGATCCCGGCCGGCCCAGCCGGCCGGAACATCCACCGTTTTACGAAACCAGACGATGCCGTTGAAATCCAGCCCTTCGGTACGCCAGTTCGCCGGAAGTTTCATCTTCGGCCAGTGCGGACTGGGTTCGTCCATTGCCGCCCAGCCGCGGGCAACCCCTAAATTCTGCGTGTCGCTGGTTCGTGCTGCGATGGCGTCCATCTCTTGCTGCCACTGGGCTGTGCGTTCTTTCAATTGCGGCAGGTCGCGAGTATAATCTTCCCACACACAGCGAATTTGAGGGTCCGCCTGAAGGCCCTGCGGACTCATCCAGGTTTCGGCCACCGTGCCACCCCACGACGCGTTAATCAGTCCGATGGGCACACCCAGTTGACGATGCAGTTCCCGGCCAAAAAAATAACCCACCGCTGAAAAACCAACAGATTGATCGCCGGGCGGCGATTTTTCCAAGGTCGCGCCGGAACACACCTGCCAGCATGTGTCGGAAATATCCGCAGCCGGTTTTTCCACGATGCGATGGGGCACGCTAAGCAGCCGGATCAAAGGAAAATCCGCTGCAGCCAATTCCTGCTGGGCATCCTTGGACTGAGCCACCGGCCATTCCATGTTAGATTGCCCCGAACACAGCCACACGTCGCCCACCAGCACATCGCGGCATACCAGCCGGGTATGGCCCGTTGGATCCGGATGGACGCTTACCGCCAGGTCTGCCGCCTCCGTTGAGGCGGCCATCGCGGGAAGTTCTACCCGCCAGCATCCGTTGGCATCTGCTTGTGCCGTGGCGCGCGCGCCGCGAAACTCCACCGTTATCGCCGCCCGGGCCGGTGCGCTTCCCCATACGGGAATGACTGAGTCCCGTTGTAAAACCATATGATCCGTGAAAATTCCCGCCAGAGATAACACCATGTTGCATTCCTGCTACCAATTACCGCCCGCGACTCATCCGCACGGATGCGTTTTCACGAGCATACCAGGCGGCATTATAAGCATTTTCAAAACGAGTGCTCTGTTCCAATAAAAGCCAGGGTTTCCGGCCTGCCCAAAGTTTCTCTCCGCTGTTTCCAGCCGCCGGATGCCGAAATTTAAGCTGCAACAGAACGTCACGATGTAACGGCGATGGGGTTGTGTCGAAAAAAAATTCTACCAAAAAAATTCTTTCCGGACGGTGGTCTCTGGTGACGGGGGTGGGCCGAAAATAGCGGCTTAGCCACCCCGTTAAACCGCGGCATTTTCGGCCATCGTTGTTTTCCGGACGCACCGGAAACAAGTGCTTCCACCGGGC
>JAJZCR010000073.1 GCA_021851715.1 Planctomycetota bacterium | reverse complement strand
TCAACGGATCAGAGCTACTCCAGGACGTACTGGCCGGAGTAACGTTCGAAAATGGAGTCAAAAAACAGGCCGCCTGATTTGGCCAATCCACAACATTTGACAATAGCTCAGACGCGAGCCGTTCAGCGCGCCAGGCCGTCCGTGGCGTTAGGTCCGGCGTAACGGCACATGGGCATGAACCACATGCTCGCCATAAGCCGCTCCGCGATAACGGGGGTGCCCGGTGCCTTGGACGCAAAGAAGCCGCAAACTCCGCGCCGCACCGCCTTCCAGAAATCGTCCAGGGGATAATTCACCGTGCTGGCGCAGTCCTCCTGAGACGGGCAGGCCGTGGCGACGTCGGGCCTCGACCATTTGATGTTCCTGCGTCCGGCATGCCGGGGACCTTGCCCGCGCCAGCCTCCGCTGTGCAGGGTGCCGCAGCGCATCGCGTACAAATCTTTGGCATCGAAGATATCTTGATCGGCGAGGTGCTGCCGGATATAGGAGTTGAAGAAGTCCTCGAAATCGCCTTGTGTGTTTTCGCGCCGGCCTGGTGCCATCGACAGAAAAGCCATCTCATCGACGAGGCAATATATGAGCTTGATGGCCGAGCCGAGGCAATACCGATCCAGCCGCACGTCGACCGCCTGGATTCGTTCAGCAATCTGAGGTGGTAGGGTCATGTAATCGCCTCCAGCCATCGCGCCGCGTCCTGCTGTCGCGGCCTCCGAACTCGATGCCGGCGCAGCCGAGCTCGTGCCTATGGATTGAGGGCTTGTATCCGCCTTCAACCGGACAATTCGGTCCAGCTATCCTTCGGCCTCACCCTTCCCAGTCGAGCCGAAGCTTGCGCGTTTCGAACCGTCTGTAGTCGTTCGTAAGACGACCGTACCGCCCGATGACCAGATCGCGATGCACGCCGGCCTCACGGGCCAGAGCATCGATGTCGCCTAAGCTGACGGCCTGGCCTATCCTTTCGTTAAGCTGCGGCGGCACGCAACGCCGGGCCGCAAACTCGTTGGCCTCTTCCTCAACTGCGCGGTCCACCTCACCGGCGGCACCGTCCTCAACATCCACAAACGACCTGTTTCTGCGGTGGCGGAGAATATGCGCCGCCTCGTGGAGCAACGTGAAAACGAATCCGTCCAGCCGCTTGCCCCGCAGTGTCAGCGCAATGACCGGCGTATCGCCATGCCAGAAGGCAGCGCCATTGATCGCCGCGCCCTTAAGTTCCGGAACCAGCAGCAACCCGACCCCCGCAGCCCTGCACGCGGTAATGGTTTCCTCCACGAAGCGCCGGAGGCCGTGGCCATCGGCGACCGCCGCCGTGCGCCCGGCGATTGCCTCCGCCACATGGGCAAAACCTGTCTTCTCGAACGCGGGCACCTCCACCTCCGCAGCCTGTAATTCGGCCAGTCTCAGCCATGTCCAGGCCAGGTAGGGCTTGGCCCCGGCGCCGGCCCCCCGGCGAAATAGCGTTCCGGCAATCGTGAGGTTCGAGAAGACATTTTCGACCGAGGCCGGCTCGGCGATGCCAAAGAAGCAGCACAAATTGCGTATTCTGCGAAGGGGATTGGCGGTCGCGGCGAGCTTTCCTCGTGCCACCAACTCCGCGTAGGGAAAGTTCCTCTGCCAGCCAAGGTGGCCGCGCAGCATCTCCTCCTGAGCCTTGAATGCAAGTTGCTGCCGATAGAGGCGCTCTCGTTCATTCCAGAAATTGGCGCGGACATTGAAAACAAGCTCAAGCTTCTGCGCCATTTCGGGGGTAAGCGGAGCCTTGCCGGCGACGATCTCGTTGATGGTCTTTCGGGTGAGGCCCGTGCGCACAGCCAAATCGCCCTGGCTCATTGCCCGATCCTCTAAAAGGTCGCGCAGAGTTTCGCCCGGCGACGTCGCATAATCCGGATGGAATTGATTCGCAGTTGTCACCGTTTACTCCTAAAAAAACCGCCAATGCCACTACTCAGTGATAATCGCGGACGTTGATAATCCGGACCGCCGTCACCTCCTTCCAGTTTAGCCCACCATCCTCCCGCAACTTGGGAGAGCCTGCCGGCCGGATCACCAGCCGCCAGTTGGCGGAGAGCGAACAGGCCACATGCCCCTTGAGGTCGCCGGTCAGTTCATGCCATCGCCCCGGAAGGTTCCGCATATCCTCCAGACAGCCGGCCGCCCGCAAATCGTCGAGCCTTTTCATAACCGCCTTGGCCAACTCCGCCCCAAAGCGGCCCCGAAGCTTCTTTTCAGTATTAAATAGCTCGGCCGCCCGGGCGTCACTGAATTCTATTATCATCGGTGGCTCCTGTCAATTATCTGTAACGTTTTTCGTTACATGTTTTCTGGTAAGGTGGTCGCTTCCACGAATTTGCGGCCAGCCGCAATCTCCAGCAATAATCATTCGCTCACAACGAACGGCAATTACTGGCCATTTCATGTTAATCATTGCGAAGCCCCTGGCGGTGGCACCGCCAGGGCCCGGATGTAGGCTGCCAAGCGCTCCGCTTCCTGGGTGGTTAAATCGACGGGCAGAGACAGTCTGGCGAGCAGCCCGGGGCGCAAGGGAAAGTTGTGGCTCAGCATCTCTATTTTGCCGGCAGAAAAAGCCGGAGGAGCACCTGTTACGGCATCCGGTATGGTTACCGGTTGATTCGACTGCAGGATATTGTCAGTTGTCGCCGCCGCGTCATCAGTATCATCCACGTTATCCTGGTCACATTGCGTTGCGGGCATCGGCTCGAGTGCGTCGCTTTGGCCCAAGGCATATTGCGCCACTGAAGCCATGGTAAAGGCCCAGATGAACCGGGTTGGCTTGCTGCCCCGTCCGATGATCATCCGGCCGCAACCGGTTTCCATCAGGCCTTTAAACAGGCTAACGATCTGGGTTCTTGGCGCGTCCAGGTCGCGCATCATCACATCGACGGTGGTCGCCGACCGCTTACGTTGCCGCTGGGCGAGCAGCGTAAAGGCTTTTTGGGCGATGGCATCGTTCTGGGCGAGGGAGCGTAAACCCTCACGGTTGATTGCGTCTTGTTGGTTCATGGCGTGGTACTCCTGTATCGTCTTTCTATTCGAACTACTATCGATGTAGTATATTAGTATGGAAAATATATGTCAATATAGGAGGTACAAAGATTATAATATTTTCCAAGCACTCTCTAATTTGGTAGCGGTTAGTCGCAACAGACGGCGGTGGCATGGCGGCTCCGCACGCCCACAAGTCCAGGCATGGTCATGAGGGGGTTTGCACTCGTGAGCAGGCCCACCACTGGATTATCATCACCGGCGATACTTTCTTGATGACCGCGAGATTGGCACGCAGATGAGTTTCGATGGCGCTACGCCGACCCGGCCGCGCCGGTTCCAACCATCTTACGCAAAGCGAATGGTTCCGAAATGGGATGGCTTATGAAAATTCAATGGCTCCCCCACCGGCTGCCAACTGGCCCAATGTGGGTGTGATGACTGATCGGCACATTTGTAAAAATTTCCCCGCCATACCGCCCCATGCAGCGGTGAAAGCCCGCCAACATACTGTTCCATCACCGCCAGCGGAATGCGGGCTGTAAGCGACCATTTCACAGGTGTGGTTATTTCCTGCTGGATCGGCCCGGTCAATGATGCATAAACCGCAACCTGGCTGCCGGATTCGGCCGACAACATGGTATGGCCACCTTCTTGAATGGGACGCGGGCAGTACGAAACCAGCATGATGCCGCAACAGTTGAATTCAAAATTAAAATATCCGCGACCAGCCACCGGCTCTAAAAATGCTTCCACACACGAATCCCTGCACACCGGGTCCTGGTAGCGGGTGTGCCGGGCAATGACAAACTGATCCTGCACTGTAAAATGCAGCAACAGGCAGTCCGACAGATGCGCCAGGTAAACCACCACCTTCGGATGGTGCTCACTGGACCGAGCATGAAAACATGCCACGGGCACCGGCGAAAGCTGCGACAACGCCGCGCCCACGCCGGCCAGGGGTAAGCTTGCCACCCCGCCTGGGGCCCGCACCACTAAAACCTCCGCAGTTTCCATCGCATCCTCAAGACAATATCATCAGTGCTGATCGTCGCCCCACGCGCATGTTGGTTTACAGGTAAAACGTGGTGCACGTGGGCGGGTGCGGACGGGCCGGAGGGTCAAATGCCTGCGCAAAATCAAAGACATCATCAAAATCATGCAGGTCATCTTGCGCGGTTTTGCGCAACAGTCCGTATTCCAGCATTGCAAAAACAATGCGGCCGAAGTCTTGCGTACGGTGGACGTTCCAATGATTCAACACCACCCGTGCCAGCAGTCCATAACGGACAATGGCGAAATCCCGCAAGCCCATCGAAAGTTCTCGACCATTGACATGCTGCGGATTCTCCGGTCCATGGTCCAACCCGGGATTGATCTGCTCCACGGTGTAAGACAGCCCGTCACGCACAAATGCGAAAGCCTCCGGCGGATATTTCCCCGTAGCCGCAGCCACCTCGGCCAGCGATTTCACCTTCGTTTTTTTTGTTGATTCGGACATTTTCAGTTACCTCGTTGACCCGCACCATCCCCTGCGCATTATACGATGGATGCGTAAAAATGTCCCCGCCGTGCGGATGCGTATGGCGGGCCGACTCATCGCTCCGCCCGTAGACACAATTGATAGCCGCAGCCATTACGCCGGCGAGCCTTCAACGATTTCCGGCATCTCCTGAGCAGAGCTGAGCAGACGCTGCGTAACACCGGCCCAGTACAGCAGCATGCAGCCGGTCAAAAGCAAAAACACCCACAGGTATTCGAGTCCATCCCAGTTGGCCGGACCGGCGGGCAGATTGGCGGCCTGTAACAATATCACCAGTGAAACCGCCATAGCGCATGCCAACCCCAGGGTGGCCAGAAGTCGCGAGCCTGTATTGACAGAACCGCGATAGCCGCCAAAGCCCCCCAGGACCGCGGTCAGGCCTGACAGTTCAGCGGCCACAGGCCCGATGCGCGCTGCGGGATACAGCCATCCCTGCCAGTTTTGCCCGATCCAATCATGTAAGACCGCCGAATGATTGGCCAGCAGCATGGGCATAAACCACAACACCATCACCAGCACGCCGGCACCCATCTGAAGTTTACTAAATTTATCGGCCGCGTCCGCTGCGGGGCGCACCGCGGCCACCGCGTCCAGCGTGACGAGCGAAAAACCGGCCATGCTTACATATCCTACAATGGCCAGCAGCGGCCCCTGCCGTTCACCGGTCATCAGCAAAGTCAGCAGCAACATCCCTACGGCAAAAATCCAGAGCCATCGCCCGCGCGTGGTTTTACCCAGCACGGGAATAAATAACATCCCCAAAAATCCGCACACCAGGGCTATAAACCGCAAGGTCAGGCCCCATCCGCCTTCACTCAGGCCATCCGCAGGCGGTGGGCCGATATGCCATACCCCAATCCGCCCGAAAAACAGATAAACCGGGAGAGCCAAAAGTAAGCAGCCGAATTCTGCCACCATCAGGCAGGAAAACTCCATGCGTCTGAAATTAAAATCTTTGCCCCGCCCCATGCGGCCGAAGATCAGATGCCGGCGTGGCGGTTTTTCCATCGGTGGCGCAGCGGGAGTCGCATCCGGCCCGGAAACTCCGGCCGGCGAGGTCGGAGCCGCACGCGAACGGGGCGGCGCGATACCATGGCGCCCAGGTCTGTAGGAGTTTCCGTCAGGCCGTGTATAACGCATCGATCGATTCCAATTATTCCCGGTAAGGTACCCGGCACCTCGCGATTCAGGGCCTGTCCGACGCCTGTATCCAACTGGTGTGATATTATATACATTTCACTCGCCTATCGATCAAGGCAGATTCATTTCTCAACCGGCTGCCACTGGCGACGCGTGGGCAACCATTGAAAAACACAGGCGATTGCGTTGGTGTTCACGGTAAGAAGGTTGAAAGCGGGCGATGGGACTCGAACCCACAACAGCCAGCTTGGAAGGCTGGCGCACCTGCCGCAAAACACCAATGAATTACCTGGTTTGCCGAAGCGCGCACCAATAGGCGCACCAAAGTTACCAGAAATATGCCCAAGCGATGAAACTGCCGATGCCGCCTTGCGGGCGGTCATTACCGCTTGGCCAAAACTGCCGGAGGCGGTGCGGGCGGGGATTGTGGCCATGGTGCAGGCGGTGGCCAAATAGCTTCCCCGCCAGCCACCGGCAAGATGTTTCAGATGCTTCGATGTTTCGGAACAGGCGATTTTATTGGTAATTTTGCGGGTTGGATCGAAACATTGCGAACCGTTGCGAAACATCTCGAAGCGTTGGCTCGGCAGCCAGCAGACACCATGCCCGGAGGCATGGGTAGGTGCTTGGGCGTTTGGGAGGCAAAAACGGGCAATTAAACGCCCAATGGCATGACGGGGCGACCACCGCCGTTATTGCCCACCGTTTTGTGCGGCTTGGGCTTGCTTGACCTTGGCGATCAACTTCCTGGCGTAACCTGCGGCCTGTGGATCACCGCTGGCCTCCGCCTTGTGCAGCCAGTGCAAAGCCTTGGCATAATCCTGGCACGACATGGCCAGGCTCGTAAAGCCAGCCAATATCGCCCATCACATCCGCCTGCCCCAACTGCGGCAACGGTTCCACGTGGAACATGATATGTATATGTGTGAATGCACGTGCATCGTCGTGCAGGGCGGAATGTGGGCCGTGTGGAACCAGCCCCGAAAGACCTTTGGCGAAACCGTCCAGCCACGTGCGGTGGGGTTGGGCAGGGGCCAGCCGTTCCTCCCAAATTACAGAAGAGGCCAGCTAGCCCGGACTATTCACGGGTGTGGCCCGAATGGGCGCTGACGTGCGGCGTTTTGCGTAGGTAATACGCGCTATGCCCAAGGGCCTATCCTCTTTTAATTATTGTTCCATAAAACGTGTACCGATTGGAAGGCTAAAACAGCGAAAACTAGAAAAAACATGTGTTCTTTTAATGAATCGGTGCCAAACACAACAATTAGGAAAATGGCGCAGAACGTAAGAGTGCCGCTGAGCACTTTTACAAGAGTGTTTACCACAGGTACCCCCTTTGGTTTTTCATGTTTGTGTAATACTAATACAAAAAAGAAGCTTAAAGCTTGCACTTATTAGTTCTGTACAGGTGTTCATTTCTCGCTATCGTATTCCTGCGGACGGCCACGACTTATCCTGACGCTTTCTCGGCCTTTGCGTGCTCGATGATCGCCTTAAGACTTCGTACAGAAATAACTTGATACAATATCGAGTGGTGTTATAATACTCGGCATGGATACGAAGTGCGAAGATGTGGTACGCGATCGGTTTCGATTCCTGTCGCCATGGCTCAACGAGCGTTTGCAGCGGCTGTGGGCAGGGGCCGAGGCGAAGGTTTTGGGTTGGGGTGGTATTCGGACCGTCGCACGGGCTTCCGGACTGGCGGTCAACACGGTGCAGCGTGGTTATGCGGAATTGACGGAATCGGCAGATTCCGATCCGCAACGTATCCGCCGGGAAGGCGGTGGTCGCAAGACCTTGACCGAGAGCCAACCGAAGTTGTTGGCCAGTCTGGAGAGCTTGGTCAGTCCGGTCACGCGTGGCGATCCAATGCGTCCCTTGCTTTGGACCTGTAAGAGTGTGCGACATTTGTCCGATGAACTTGTTAAGCAGGGATATAGTATCAGTGCGGCCAAAACGGCGCAGTTGCTGCACGACTTGGGATATAGTTTGCAGAGCCATCGCAAACGCGACGAGGGTAAGGGGCATCCTGACCGGGATGCCCAGTTTGGCCATATCAATGAGCAGGTCTTGGCCTTCCAGGGTGCTGGCCAGCCGGTGATAAGCGTAGATACCAAGAAGAAGGAACTGGTAGGGAAATACCGCAATTCTGGGCGGGAATGGCATCCCCAAGGGGCTCCCGAAGAGGTCAAGGTTTATGATTTTGTGGATAAAGAATTAGGCCGGGCGATTCCGTATGGTGTTTACGATTTGGGGCGTAATGAAGGATGGGTCAGTGTGGGTTGTGATCATGATACCTCCGAATTTGCCGTGGAGACCATTCGGCGTTGGTGGAAGATGATGGGGCGGACGCAATATCCACAGGCCAGCCGACTGCTTATTACCGCCGATGGCGGTGGGAGCAACAGTTCTCGCGGTAGGCTTTGGAAATGGAGTCTGCAACAACTGAGCAATCAGACGGGATTGGCCGTCAGTGTATGCCATTTTCCGCCCGCCACAAGCAAGTGGAACAAAATAGAACATCGGATGTTTTGCCATATTACACAAAACTGGCGTGGCAAAGCATTGGTCAGCCACGAAGTGATTGTGGACCTGATCGCATCAACAACAACGAAAAAGGGTTTAAGAATTAAAGCCCAGCGGGATAAAGGACATTACGAAAAAGGCAAGATTCCAAGCAAGAAAGAGTTGGCGTCGTTACGATTGATCCGGAATGAATTTCATGGGGATTGGAACTATTCCATCCACCCACAGCAGCCCTAAATGTATCAAGCTATTTCTGTACGAAGCCTAAGATCCATGATGATCAAATCCTCCGGATCCACAGGAACCCGATGATAATACCAACTGCTGGCGGATAGTCCCAGTAGTTCACACTGCCGCCGCACCGACAACCGAGGATGGCCGGCATCCACCGCCTGACGCTTCCGATCAGTCGTCCAGTCCAGACTTTTTTTAGCCAGGATAATTCCACCTGCAACCGACCTATCTGCTCGTACAACTGCGCCATCAACGCCGGCGAGGAACGGTCGGACCCCTGAACAGACGATTCCTCAAAGGCCATCGCTGAATATTCAACAAGATGCTTTTTCCACGCGGCAATACGCGACGGATGAACCTGATACATCCCCGCCAACTCACCAATAGTGCGCTGGCCCTTCATCGCCTCCATGGCCACCTTGGCTTTGAACTGCGACGTAAACTGACGACGTTTTACCGACATAAAATGGACTCCGAAAACTGAGAAAAAACTACCTTAGCAGCGCGCCAAGTTTTTGGGGAGTATTACACTCCACCGTGTTGAATTAAGTTGAGGGGCATATCAATGGAGCACGCTGAGGGATTTTTCTTTTGGCTACTTGGTCCAAGGCCTCGCCGAGTTGGCGTAAAGCTTTTTGTGCGCGATGCGACAGATGTTTTGTTTTTTATGGGGCGTGAATTGTCAGGGTTGACGATGATGAAAATGGAATAAAGATATTCCGAAAATAAATTTTTAATTCTAATACTTTTTTATTTGACATGCTGTCCAACATCTGTATACTTAGTATTCAGATGAACACCCGTGCGGCGACTGGCGAGGTAGTTTGGCGTTTCGTGGGTATTTTTCCGGCATGGTGCTGCGATTCGGCCGCAGCGGGAATGAACCAATGGTTATGGCGATGCGGCGTTCACATTGCCGGTTGTTTTTAGTGGTAGTTCGTATTGGAGGATTTTATCATGCGAACCAAATTCAATTCATCTCATCACGTAGCTCTGGCACTGGCGGCGGCGGTGGCAGTGGCGGGAATTGCCGCTTCAGGCTCAACGGCGCGAGCCACTACGGCCACCTGGACGGGCGGCGGTGGTAGCAGCGATACCAATTGGTCGGACACGGCCAACTGGAGCGGCGGCAGCGGTTCCGGGGGCATTCCCGGCACGGGCGACACGGTGGATTTCGGCAAGAGCAGTTCGCTGACGAATCATAATGATTTGAGCAACTTGTCGATCGCAGAGTTGATTTTTGGTTATCCGGCTGCGGGTCCGGATGCGTTTACACTCGGCGGCAACGCGTTGACCATTACTAGTAACGGTTATAACGTCAATTACGGTGTTGACAGCTATGCATACAATATTACCGAAACCATTAATAATGACATTAACTTCAACGGCAGTTCAAATATCCGTGAAACGTCGACTGGGGCGCTGGTTTTAACGGGCACGCTGAGCGGAAGCAACAGTTTGGGCTTAAACGCAGGATCGGGGGTCATCATCTTGGATAATACCTCCGGTAATACGAGCACCTTTAGTGGTAGCCTCGCCGGCGTGGAAGGGACGGTCGACCTCGAAGCTGGAACTTACACGTTCGATAATTCCGGTTACCAGTTCGGAGGTACGGTCAATCAGACAGGTGGCAATTTAACGCTGGGCGTTAGCCGATATAACCAATTTGCCACGGGTGTGTATAACCTCGGGGGCGGCACGGCCACGTCCACATTGACCGTTGGCAACATCGAGGGAATGGGGACCATGAACGTCATGGCCAATGGAAGCCTGGCCTCCTCTCCCACCGATACAGCCGATATCAGCTCCAGCAACACCCCCACGGGAATCCTGACCTTGGAGGGTGGTACGGCCACGCTGGGTGCCATCACCGTTAACGATGGCAGTTCCACCAGTACTGCTACGATCAATCTTGATTCCGGCACGTTGGCTACACCAGGACTGAAGTTGAATGCCTCCACCAACGGCACGGCCGTGGTCAATTCCAACGGCGGTACGCTGGAATTTTCGGCGGCGGACACCATCGCCGCCAGCACCGCAGCGACTTGGAACGTGCAGGCCGGCGGGGCGATTATCAATACCAATGGCCATGCCGTTACCATCGATCAAGCTCTGGTCAGTGATGCCACCGTCGACGGCGGCCTGACCAAGAACGGTCTGGGTACGCTGAACCTGGCCAGCACCGCTAATACGTACAACGGCAATACCACCGTGAACGCCGGCACTTTGGAAATCAATTCCAATTTCCTGGCCAGTACCAGCACCGTTTCCATCGCCACCAGTGCCGTGATGGATTTAAATTACAGTGGAACCGATCTGGTCAAATACCTCTACCTGAATGGGGTCAGCCAGGCGGGCGGCGTGTATGGAGCGAACGCTCTGGCATCCGCTTATTTTTCCGGTATTGGCACGCTGACCGTACAGGGCAGCCAAATTCCCGAACCCGCGACGCTGGCGTTGATGGGCGTGGCTGGCGTTGGATTGTTGACGATTAAGCGTCGCAAAAAGCCGTAGGCCAAAGAGCGATATACTGTTATCGGGCGGCGGCGATACATCGCTGGTCGTGCCAAAGGCCGCTTTTACGGGCAAATCGTATTCCCTGTTGTATCAAACCCCACCAAACAAAGTATATAAGGATATCATGAATGGCACAAATTGCGGAGTTGCGAAAGACGGTTGGTGAAAGTTCCTGGTTTGTGCGGGACCGCTTCGGGATGTTTATTCACTGGGGGCTGTATTCCATGGCCGCCCGCCACGAATGGGTGATGCATCACGAAAAAATTCCGCCCCAGGAGTATGAAAAAAAATACTTTTCCCGTTTTGATCCAGACCTGTACAACCCGCAGGCTTGGGCGGACGCGGCCTGTCGCGCCGGTATGAAATACTTCGTGATCACCACCAAGCATCATGAAGGATTTTGCCTGTGGGATTCCAAACTCACCACCTACAAAGCCACACGCACCCCCGCCAAGCGCGACTTGCTTCGCCCCATGGTGGAAGCATTCCGCAAGCGGAACATGCGGGTGGGGTTGTATCATTCCCTGATTGACTGGCACCATGACCAGTATGTGATTGATCCACACTTCGGACCGCTGCGTGACCATCCGGATCGGGAAAAACTCAACCAGAAGCGCAATCAGGCCAAATATGCCGCCTATCTGCATGGCCAGGTGCGGGAATTATTAAGCAACTACGGGAAAATTGACGTGCTGTGGTTTGATTTCAGCTACCCCAAGCCGAATGGTTCGGGCAAAGGGCATCAAGACTGGCAAAGCGAAAAACTCTACAAGCTGGTGCGTAAATTACAGCCCGGGGTGCTGCTCAATGACCGCCTTGACCTGCCCAATGCCTGGGATATCAAAACGCCGGAACAAGTGGTACCCCGGCAAGGCGTGGTGGTGGATGGCCGGCCGGTGGTGTGGGAGGCGTGCCACACCTTTTCCGGTTCGTGGGGTTATCACCGGGATGAGCAATCCTGGAAAAGTGTGCCGCAACTGGTGGAACTGCTTATTGACACGGTCAGCAAAGATGGCAATCTGCTGCTGAATGTCGGCCCCACTTCTCGCGGCAGTTTTGATGAGCGGACGATGGACCGGCTCAACGGCATTGGCCAATGGATGGATGTGCATGCCAAATCCATTTACGGATGCGGAGCAGCGCCAGCGGAATTCCCGGTGCCCCAGGATTGTCGATTGACCTGGAATGCCGCCAAGAAGCGCATGTACGTGCATGTATTGACGTGGCCATTCCGGCATTTGCATCTGGACGGTTTCAAAGATCGGGTGGAATACGCCCATCTGCTAAACGACGGCTCGGAAATATGCTTTCATAAGGATGGGCATCGTGGCCTGAATTTTAAGGGCCTGGCCACACCGGAAACCCTGACTCTGGAACTGCCGGTGCAGCGGCCCAATGTAACCGTGCCGGTCATTGAACTGTTTATGAAATAGCCACATCCGCAGGTGGGCCTGATCTATAAGTGTGGCTCGCGGCGCTGTCCGTCTGGCTCTTGGCGGCAATTGGTTATGGCGTCAGGCCCAGGCGGATGTATTGCTCCGGCGGCGCTTCGCAATTTTTCAGATGGGCCAGTAGCCGCTGAATAAAGTGGTTTTCAATGGCCTCATCGGTCAGCGGATGTTGCTGGGTCGGGTCGTGGAGTAAATCCCACAACTGATGCCGCCGGGTGCATCCGCCGTCTTGGGTTGGTGCCTGGGGTACGCGGCCGGGGGTGGGAATTTTATACAGCGGCAAGTTATACGTATGGCCGAAATAGCGGCCCATTTCAATACGTTCATGCACGGATCGGGGAAACCATTTGTTCATGCCGGCCACCGGCATGGCCGTATAGGCATGCAGCGGCCCGCCATCGGCGTTGACGGGGTTGCGCATGTAAAAATAGCGGCCATCGGTGATGTTGGTGGCCATGCCAAAATAACCCAAAATGCCATCTTCCCGCACCGGTCTGCCGGCCACGGCGGCGCGCAGCGACCGGCCATGAACAAACGGCGGCGGCGGCACCCCAAAATAGTCCAGAAAGGTGGGCATGATATCAATGGTCTGGGTCATGGTGGTGATGCGGTTGGGGCGAGTGATGCCGCCCGGTGGTTTTATAATTAATGGAATTCGCCCAATTTCACGATAGACGGGCATAAACACTTTCATCCAGAATCCGTGCTCGGCGAGCATGGTGCCATGATCGGTGGTAAAGATGATAAGTGTTTCATCAAAAATACCGAGTTGGTCGAGCTTGGAGAGTATTTTGCCCAGCCAGAAATCAGTCATGGTCAAGAGGCCGGCGTAACATTTGCGGATGTGTTCAATGGCGGCGGGCGATTCTTTGACCCCATCATACCTGGGCCAGTCAAACAGCGGTCCATCCCAGGTATCATGGTACATTTCCCGATACTTGGGGGTGCAGTAAAAAGGTTCGTGGGGATCGAATATTTCCACCTGCATGAACCAATTATCCGCGTGGCGATTATCCTCCAGCCATTGCACCGCGGCGGCGGCGGTCCGGGGACCGGAAAAATCTTCCTCGCGTACCTGGCGCAGGCGATTTTTGTAATTTTGGTCATCGCGCGGGGTAACACGAGGATCGAGTCTTTCCGGCAGGGCGGGGCGATCGACCAGGGAAACCCAGGGATCATATTCCTGCCCGCGGAACAGATCCCAGGTGTTAAACGCGGTGTGGTAATTTTCGCCCCCGAGTTCAAAATAATGGTAATGATCGGTCAATAAATGGGTGAAGATTCCGTGATCTTGCAGGAGTCGGGGCAGCACATCATCGTAGGGTTCGATCGGTCCCCAACCGCGATAGAGAAAATTATACCGGCCGGTGGTAAATTCGCGCCGGGCGGGCATGCAGGGGAGTGAACCTACCCAATGATTTTCAAATTGCGTGCCGCAGCTTGCCAGACGGTCGATATTGGGTGTTCTTACCCAAGGGCTGCCGTAGCACCCCAGGTAATCCTGCCGGACCGTATCCAGAACCAAAAACAGAGCTTTCATGACATGGATCTCCTTGTCAGTCATCGCCGCGGTGCTGACCATGCTGACCAAGTGGAATTATACAGGATCGCGTAGTGGGAGGGAATGGCAACTTTCCACGTTATTATGGAATAAACTGATTCCATAAAATGTTTATGTAATTCCTAATTTGTTCTCTTGACAACGGTTCGGATTCACGGTAGTATCAGGTAGAGATGGCCGATAAATAAAAGAGGCTCTGCGCAACTGCGCTCCTTTTCGACGTCCTGGCCGTCGGCGGTTGATTGAAAACAGGTGGTTGCCATGCGCAACACGAACGCCAAAGGTTTTACCCTGGTTGAGTTGCTGGCGGTGATTTTGATCATCGCCGTTCTCATCGCCATGCTGCTGCCGGCGTTGGGGGCGGCCAGGCAATCAGCTTATATGGTGGGGTGTGAATCCAATCTCGGGCAAATTGGCGCAGCCGCCCAGATGTACGAACAAACATGGCGGGATTACGTACCCAATCAGCCGGGCCTTTACTTCAAGAACACCGTTACCGGAGTTATCAACAACGTCACCTGGGATAAGCAGCTATATGATTTCCTTTCCAGTCGGCGGTTACCGCCGGCCGATATGGCGTCGGGTGGGGCTCTGCCCCGGTCGCTGGCATTGCCGGTGTTTATATGCCCGGATGATCCGCGGTTGTCGTACTTCCCCGCGGCCTATCTTTCCTATGCGATTGTACGTGGCACTTTTGGCTACCGCCTGGGCGGAATCTACGTGCCGGATAACTGGAACAACTACCATCCTTATGCGGTGCGGGTAGACGCCGTGCCCGACCCCAGCGGTGAAATTTACATTACCGATGCTTATGCGGGCGGTTACCCATTTCAGCCCGGAGGTTGGCCCTTCAGTTTTGCCGGCGATGTCGGGCCGTACCAGGGGGCGGCCTCGCCGCCTAATTTTCTCGACCAGCAATACGCCACCTGGTACAACGACCTGGTGATCCCTCCGCACAGCGGTGGAACATTCAATTATTTATTTCTGGATGGTCATGTGGAAAATCTGCATTATGCCCAGACCATTGGCAACGGCTCATTATTAGTGCCGAAAGGGATGTGGACCTTTGCGCCGGGCGATTAGGAAATTGTGCCCGCCGTTGGACCAATCCGGGGATATACACGTAATAATAACAGGTGAATTGTTTAGCGTCTTTTGAAAGGGGCAGTGTCTTGGCAAAATTGTGGAAATCGACTGTGGCGGGGATGGCGTTGTTGGTGGTGGTGTGGGCCGGTGGAACGCCGTGTCAGGCGGCGACCGCCAGGAAATCAGCATCGGTTGAGAGGCACGCCGCCCAGCGTCTGCTCCAACTGCTGGTGCTCAATCACAACGCGATGAATGCCGACGGACTGCGCTTTCGGCCGCAACTGGTGCAGGTGTCCAATCTCTATGCGGCGAAGCACTACCGTCAGGCGCTCAACGTGTTTTACCGCTATTACCTGGGGAAGTTCGCCGCCCCGCAGAATTATGGTCTGCCCAGCGCCCTGGCTAGCCCGTATCTGGCCTGGAGTTGCCGCCCATTTTGGTGTGTGCCTCCGCTGTTTGGCACGCAAACACCGCGTAAGAGGATCGTGGCCGCAGCCAATGGGCTGGTTAAAGGCATCATGAACCTGGGCGGTCAGCAGGTGCATATTGGCCGTCCGGGCACGGTGAATTGGAATTATCCATTTCCCGCCGGCAAACGCGTACCGGCCATTTTGAAGCATCCGCGATTGCATCACTGGCAGGTGAATCCCAATCCGGCGTTGATCACGCTGGGTGGATTTAATCCGCTGGTCCACGCCTACATGCTCACCCATAAAAAGGTATACCTTACGACTTGGGTGGGGTACCTGCGGGATTGGTGCGCCCATTGCCATTACCTTGGACAAATCAATCCGCTGTTTGTGCCGGATGGCATCAGCGCAATGCCCATCAGCTTTATGCGCTTGTTGGAAGGCATCAAAAGCGTGAATCCGGATATTCAGCGGTATGTGACGCCCGCGCTTTTCGCCGGTGTCTTGCGAAAAATATATCTGGAATGTCTGCTGCCCGGTGTGACCTATATTCGCTCCAACACCCACAACTGGACCCCGGCTTCCAGTGCCAGTCTGATGGCCCCGATTGTCTTTGACGAGTTTCGCGGTTCTGCCACATTGTTTCGAAATATTCTTCGGCGCAGCATTGAAAATGTGGAAACAACCGAAGCTCTCCGCGACGGCTCGGAGACGCAGGAAGATCCGTGGTACAACAAGCAGGACTATGTCAATATCTGGTGGATGATGCGACTGCTGGATTCGCGCCGTCTGATGGTTCCGCCCTGGCAAATGATTTCATGGGAAGCTGCGGTGGCCAACAACCCCTTTTTCCATCAGGATGTGCAGAGGCTGCTGCGCCGCAAAAATACCTTTTTAACCCATCTACAAACGCCGCAGGGGCAGTGGCCCATCACGTTCCGGGGCGACCAGCGCCGCGCCGGGGCCATGCCGTATCCGTATTCGCCTCAGGCGTGGAACAATCCGGTGAATGCGGCGATTATGTCGGCAATTTATAACCCCGCCTCGGGCATTGTTCCGCCCTACACGTGCGACTGGTTTCCTTATGTCGGCGTGGCCATTATTCGTGATGGCTGGAAACCCACCAGTTGTTACGGAGCTTTATTTTGCTCGCCGCATCCGCCAGGTTACGGGGCTTTTCGAGGCCGCAGTGACAATAACAGTTTCGGTCTGGCGGCTTACGGGCAGGATTTACTGGTGAACAATACCACCGGCCACTACATGTACCCCACCTCACCGATGCGGGTGAACGGATTTAACCAATTTTTTGAAGCCGGAATCTATAAAGTTCCTTCTCCGGAGGCGCACAAGGGCTACGAAGTCCACGCCTGGCATAAACCCGCTCCGTGGCTGTGGTATGCTTCGCGCAGCTTGAATCTCGCCGAGGGCATTTATGCCGGGCGCTGGGGCGATTTGCAGCGTCCGCGCACCGTGGCCGGCCCGTACGGTCCGGATCAAAGCATGCAGGGCACGCTCACCAAAGCCCAAACCTTTGGCGGGGTGACGTTTCAAAGGCAGGTGATGCAGGTACGTCGGGCCAAGCTGTGGATTCTCACCGATCGGCTGTTAAGCAAAAAGACCAATCACTACACGCAAATCTGGCGTTTTCCGGTTCCGCCAACGCCCACTTCATTCCCGACGGCATTTAAGCTGCCCTGCATTCATATTAATCCGGCCGCGCGGTCCATTATCACCGACCAACCCAACGGTCTCTTCAAGCCTTATCCCAAGGCCAGAGCAAACGTAATACTCAAGGCCAACGTGCAACTATTTCAGTTTACGCAGGCCCATGTGGCGTATTCTTCCAAGCTGGTCGTACAGCCGCCCATGGTCTGGAAAACGCGCAAGTTTTATGTTCATTCAAACTTGGATCGCATCGCCGTGAAATGGCGAGGTAGTGGCAACCAGCAGATTGTCACGGCCATTTTCGTTGAGCCGCCCGGATCCACCCGAGGCCTGCAACACCTTCATCAAATTACCAGTGGCAAGCAGGGGGTAGGCTTTCGGGCCGTCACGCCCAATGGCCTTGCCGTGGCCTATCTGGCTTCGCCAATGGCCGATGATGTTTTGTCCTTGCCACAGATGACGGTACATGGCCAAGCGCTGCTGCTGGCCGGTAGCCATGGCCTGGCCTTGGGTTGCCATGCACTAAGCGTTGGTGGCAGGCCGGTGCCAGTGGGCCATCGCAATTTCGCCTTCCGCCTGGTCGGGGGCAAGCTCACGGATGTGCGGCAAATTCATCGGCCCATCGTACCGGTAACAATTATGCCCAATACCACGGCTTTTGTTAAACACCTGAAAGTAACCTTGAGCACGCCCACCGCGGGCGTGGTGATTCGCTATACCACCGACGGAGCTAATCCAACGCCGGAGTCCAGGTTGTATACCGCGCCTTTTACCATTGACCACACCGCCAAGGTGCAGGCGCGGGCCTATCGACCCGGCGTTAAGTCCAACCCGATGACCTTAAGCGGCGTAAACGCCACTCCCGCCACCGAAGCGGTATTTCACAAAATAGGCTCTCTGCCCGCATCGCCAGCCTGGATGGCAAGGTTCCTTAAACCCGGAGTCAAGTGTGCGTATTATCAGGCTGGCTGGCAGCAGATGTGGTTGAATCTGGTGAATTTAAAAGCACAGAAAATCGGCGTGGTGAGCCACTTGTGGGATATGAAATTTATTCCCGCCAGCAATCCGCCGGTCGGTAAGGCCGCCGCTCCCCGGAAAAAGTATTACGCCCTGGTGTACAGTGGTTATTTAAATGTTCCGGCGACGGGCGTGTATACGTTTCATGCGCCCAGCGTCTATTACATAGCCAGCACAGATCCGGGTTATCAGTTGCGGGTGTATGTGGGGAACAATCTTGCCGAGTGGAATCCATCGGAGCGCGTCCACGCGTTTGGCAACTGGAGCGTTGCTTTGGCAAAGGGATTTCAGCGATTTAAAATTGTATATATCGACTACCGCACCAATTCGCCGCAGCGGCTGAATTACCCCGGAATACGCGATTACATCTGGAACGGGGTAAAACCAAACCTGGAGATTTCCGGGCCTGGCGTTAAGAAACAGCCGATACCCGCAACCTGGCTCATGTGCCGGCCGGGCAAATAATATCGCCCTCGGATGGTGCCGGGGCTGTTTCGGCCGAGCCTGGCGCGACGGTTGGCCCGAGTACGAGTGTGACACGGTGAAAGAGCTGCCGGAGCGGATCAGCTTCCAGCCGCAGCCGGGCGTACGCTTGAAGTCATGGAAACTGGCGGCGGCGGATATGAGCAGGGTGATGGCGCGACATCTTTTACGTGCTGGCCAGCAAGAATAAGAACGCTGGCTTCGTGCCGCACGTGGTGGCGCGGCAGGCTCGAGAGCCTGGCTTTAAAAGAAAATGGCCCCAGGGCGGCTGCGGGTGATCCGAATGACCAGCACCTGATCCGGATAGCCGAGGAAGGATTTTCGGACAAAATGCGTGTTATTGTAGATAAATTCCACCTGGACAATGGCGGTATTTATATCCAGCGTGCGGCGGTAAGCATGCACGTTATCGAGCTGTGGGCCGGGCGGGATCTCCAGGTGCGGATCGCCCAGCGGCAGGTAAGACTGATTAAACGGCCTTGGGAGCTTTTGACACCAGGCCTCGGCCTACACAAAATCGCCTGCCAGAAGAGCGGCACGTGACTGGGGCAAAGCCGCCCGGGCCGCCGCCCAGCGTCATGCCGTCATCGCCACCCGCACTTAGCAGCAGCGGGGCGTATTTGAATGGCTCCATGCAGGCGTGAGCAATCATTTCCCCGGACGGCCAACGCCGTTCCTTCGCGTAGGCCCGTGACTTTCAATTACCCACATTTTCGGCGGGTGACGAGCGGAATTTTCCGGCGAGGTGCCATGCCGCCGGTGCCGTTGGCCGATCAGGTGCGGCCTTGCCGATAAGTGAACGAAGTGGATGC
>JAJZCR010000140.1 GCA_021851715.1 Planctomycetota bacterium | reverse complement strand
AAAAAAAAGAGGGTAGGTCTTCACCACAAGGGTTTTGAGAGGCAAAACCGCTTTGGTTTGCAACCAGGGCCGAAAAAATCGGGAAAATTCCTGAAATCGAGCGCAAAGTGCGAAAGTCGGGCTAGCGACCAGGTTATTTTTGCAGACCTTCCCCCAGCTCGGTTGCGTCACACCCGCGGGCTTGCCACTTCCCGCCGGCCTTGGAAATGCGATATGCGGCGATGCGATTGGCTTGTACCGGGCCAAGGCCAACGGTTTTTCCCAGTAATTTCAGCCGCGGGCGCACCGCTTTTTTGCCGGTGTGGCGTACCCGCAATATCCAACCTTTGCCATCTTCCGCCGGCTTGAGTGCCAGCAATTCCAGACTGGCCGGCTTCAACTCCAGTACGCTGCCCTGCGCCGGCATGCGGCCGGGTTTGGCAGGTATCAACTGCACCACCGGTGGATTTTCCAGTTCCGCCGCAAGCTCGGGCAGAATCGCGCTATTTCCGGTAAGCAAAAAATTAAATTTATGTTCGCCGATATCGGTGCCGGGTATCCAAGGCTGCTGTTCTGCAGTCATTTCCTCGCTGGCCGCGAAACGCGTGGCTCGCAATATGGTGGCTGTTACGCAGCCATCGCCGACGCCAAAGCTGTAGAGCGCATCGCTGGCGAAGCCCCATCCCGCAGCACCTCCATCCCCACCAGGCACCCGCATCCATCTTCCGCCGGGCACTTCCCCTTCGATCTGGCGCACCACGCTGGCTCCCGGCACATCATATTCCACCGATGGTGAAGACTCGTTTACCGAAAAAAGCAGCCTCAGCCGTGCGGCCCGTTGCTGCCAGTGAACCCGCGCCGCGATATCCACGGCATCGCGCCCGGCAGCCAGGCGAATGGTCAACTCCAGACGGGATTTAGCTCCCTGCAGTTGCACCCATAACGCCGCCCGCCATGGCCCGCTTTCCAATATGCGGCATTTGCTGATGGACCAGCACTCCTGTGGCGGATTTTTCAGCGCCGTTGGCGATTCGCCAGGTCCACCCCATGAGCCGCCAGTATCCTCAAATACCGCCGCCGCAAGCATGCCGTTTCCCGATAACGGTTGGCCGTTGCGCAGTATGATGATCCCGGCATCTCCCACCCGCGCAGCCACATGATAAAGGCCGTTATCAATCTCCGTTGAACCACCGTCTGTCGATGTGTGCGCTGTTGCCGGTGCGGTGGCGGTGGGTCCGATCGGGGCCGGCGCTCCTTCCACCCACGCCATTTCCAACACAGACCAGCCCATGGGCGGCAGTTTCACGGGCACAATGGCCCTGCGCCGCCATGCGATATGCGGAGCAAATGTATTTTCCGTGGCCATTAATTGAAATGCCAGCGGCTTTTTATAATGGTCCAGCACACTGACGGGCAATTGATCTAAGGTACCGCCCTGGTATTTGGGAATTTGCCGGTCGTCCATGCAAGCTTCAATTTCCACAAAGCCATCAAAGCGGCGGGGCTGTGGATTAAATACGAGCACCGCATTGCCAACCGGGCTGTCCGATTCGGCCGCAGGCAATACGTGCGTATCCACCTGCATGGCCAGTGCGTTGATTGCACTAAATCGCTGCTCCTGTGCATCAGCCAGACATGCGCCGAACTGGGATATCTGATCGGCAAAACCGCGTTCAATGCTGGTTCCAGGCAGGATGTCGTGAAAGGCGTTAAACAACAGCGTGTTCCATGCCGGGGCAGGCGGGGTGGGCTTGCCAGTAGTGGCCATGGCGATGGCAGCAGCCGTAGCTTCCGCCGAGATGAGCGAATTTTCCGCCTGGCGGTACAGGAATTTAAACCGCGCCATGGAACTGTAACATCCGCGAAGACAGAAGTTGAGTTCCCCGGCGACCTCGGGCAAAAATCCTTCCCTCTGGTTACGGACCTCCATCTCCAACTGGGCAAAAAAACGGTGCATGGTGGAATGGATCACCGTGACTTCGGGATGAGCCTTGGCCCATGCTTTTATGTCGGCCAGGTGGCGCCTGGTGGGGCCGCCGCCATGATCTCCTAAGCCATAAAATACCCCCACATTGGCCAGGCCCTGATGCATGGCCAGCTTCAGCGTCTGGTCCAGTCGGTCCGGTATCTCAAGGCGTTCCGTGCCATACCAATTGCCGAGCGGACGATACGCTAAAATGCGCGATCCGCCCGGACCAATCCACCAGAACGCCGGCTTCTCCAGTGGAAAGGTTTGAATGTCAGGCCGGGTAAACGCGAAATACTGGATGCCGGCGTGAGCAAAAATTTCCGGCAGCCCGGCGGAATGACCGAAGCAGTCCGCCGCCCACGCCACGCGCACGCGCCGGCCGAATCTGGCGTTAAAGTAAGCCAGCCCACTGGTGAATTGTCGCACCAGGGCCTCGGTAGCCGGCAAGTTGTCATCAGGTTGAATGACGCTGCCGCCCACCACATCCCATCGACCTTGCTTTACATAACGCCGGATGCGCGAATACGTATGACGATCGGTTTGCTCTATATGGCGGTAGATTGCCGCTTCTCCGCGGTTAAACGTAAGCTCCGGATTCTGATCCATCAAATCCAGGATGGTACGGCAGGTGATAAGCCCGTGATTAAGCCCTTCGCGATAGTCCCAAAGCCAGACTGGGTCCAGGTGGGCGTTGCCGATCAGGTGCATTGTGAGCTTGTTCATCACAAATAATCTCCAAAAGGTGTCATGGCTTAGTTTCTATCAGGCGGCGATTTTTCCAATGTTGGGCACGGCTGAATTTGAAGTCAGGATACAATTGTTTTGGGCAGTGAGTCAACTCCGAATGAAACAGAAAGGAAGGCCACGTCTCTTCAGTCTCCATATCCAGCGTCCCAAAAGTCGACAATTTTAGCCAGCGGTTTCGTAATATGATAAGGTATGTTTATCTCCGTTAGCCGTGGATAATCGGCGGCAGACCGCCCTTTTATGATGTTGTTCCAATTCCATCCGAAAATGACATTTTGCACGGATTCTGGCCATGGTTATTGTTCATGGTGATGTTCCGCCAGGAGCGTTTGGGTTTTTTGTCCGGATGGTTGGGGCGGACTGCTTGACCGAGTGTCAGATTTTGGCTTTCAATTTTTTATGGTAAAGTTAAATAAAATTGTTTAAAAATATTCTTGCATGGCCGCTTGCGCTGATGATAGTATGTGTGTCAGCATCAGGCTGCACGCAGCCCATCCTTTCCGATGCTTGTGCATGCAGCCCTTGAGCGGAGTCAAATTTCCACATCCGTATGTTGCGGATGTGCCGCGGTCCTGATAGCCATCGGGATTCGGCAGGTGGTAGTTCATGTTTTCCCGAAAGGGAGTCAGGAGTTGTTATGTTATTGTCATTGGGTTCTCTTCCTTCACGTAAAGTTCACGTTTTGGGCTTGACTGTAGCCGCGGTTGGGCTGTCTGGTTTGGGCTTTGCGGCGGCCAGCGCCCGAGCAACTTCCATCGGAATTAACTATACCGGTGCGGGATCCTACGGCCAAACTCAGGCCCAGGCTACCGGCGGTTATTCCCTGGCCCCTACGGCCTCGGCGGGTTATGCCGCAGTCGCACAGGACAACTGGAACAATACGACCATCAGTTACACCGATGGGAATGGTCATGGCAATAGCGGTTTGTTGAGTACGGTTGTCGACAGCACCGGTGCAACAGTATCGGGCATGTCCGTTGCGACGGCGGTCAATACTTCCGATAGTTCCTACACTGGTGATCCTCTTAAGCTATATCCAGACAGTGGCACGGCCAGTTGGGGCTTCTCTGGCAACAACCTGACAATGCTGGAGGGAGATGTGTACCCTTCACCGAAAATTACGATTTCTGGCATTCCCTACTCGAGCTACGATGTGTACGTTTATATGGCGGCTCCAGGAGGTAATGCCGGTGTCGGTGCCGTTACGATCAGCGCAAACTCGGTTGGTACGGTCGATTCCACAAGCGAGTACTTTTATGACTACATTTGGCCGGCCGGAACGTTCATTCAAGCGACGGCCACTTCGGCAACTGCCAATACCGTCGTGTCCAACTTTGTACTGTTTACCGGCAATACGGCCAGCGACATTACCTTAACTGCAGATGCCAGCGGTTGGAACACGGGTCTGGCTGCCTTCCAGATTGTCAACACCGGCAGCACCGTGATTTCCGAGCCGGCCACGCTGATCCTGATGGCTCTTGGCGGATTGGGCGTTGTGCTTATGGGCCGCAAACGCCAGACGGCGCAATGATTTTTCCGGTGGCTGCAGGCACCAAGCCCACAGCCGCTTGGATCAGGCCGGGGCGAAAACACAGTTTTGTACCGCTCGGCCTGGCTGAATGGAAAAAGCAGCCGGGCTGATGAGGTAAAGAAAAAAAAGGTTTGAAGGGCTTAAAAAAGGAGTTCTACTATGAACAGTTACCGCCGCGTTTTCCATTTGTCCTGTTGGCACCCATCCCGCCGTGCTGCGAACTCTCCGGCGACCTTGGCCGTGTGTCCGGCACCGATGGGCAGCCCCGCGTCGCTATCGTATCGGCGTGCCGGTGTGTTTTTGGGCTTAACCATTCGCCGTGCCGCTTTTATCTCTGTAGGGGCCTTATGTCAAGCGTCCGAAAATGGCATTATGGAGGTCTCATATCTACAGTCCTTGTCAGAATCTTATTTTCCGTCCGGGTCCGTCCGCCGAGGCGGGCAGGCCGCGC
>JAJZCR010000015.1 GCA_021851715.1 Planctomycetota bacterium | reverse complement strand
CTCCATAGACAATCCAGCGTTATCCGGATTGCGATGCCGCTCTTTCCGTTGATCGTGAAGGCAAGCCGGTGGTGCAGGAGCTGACCGATTACAAGTGCCCGGCGTGCGGCAAGCCGATGATCAAGCGTGTCGGAAGGTTCGGACCATTTTTTGGTTGTTCTGGCTATCCGGAATGTAAAACCATTCAGGCGGCGGATCGCAAAACCGGCGAGCCGTTGCCGCCCAAGCCACCTCCAAAACCAACCGGCTTGACATGCCCCAAGTGTGGCAAAAAAGAATTGGTTGTACGCAGCGGCAAACGCGGCGAGTTTTTGAGTTGCCTGGGCTATCCGCGTTGCCGGATGACCTTACCCGCAGATAAGCTGCCGGAATTTCTGGATCTCAAAACCAAAAATCAATGGCCCCCGCCGGATATCATGGCCAAGGCCAAGGCTGGTAAAAAGGCTGCAGGTGCAGACGCGGCATCGGCCGGTGCTGAGCCAACCGCTGCCGCGAGCGGTAAATCAGCTAAGATACTCCCCCAAGGTGCTGCCGGGGCTCGGGCGAAGCCCAGGGCCAGACCGGTGAAACCTCTATGAGGTCCAATCGCAGCATCGCGTGCCAGATGTGGCCCAGCTTGATCCAACGGCTTGTTTCCGGCGGATTGAAGCGGGAAATGCTGTGGATGTGAGTCGCAAAGATGTCGAAGCACAATCTTCGGGGCACGGCTTTAGAGCGGGATGCAGCCGCCTCCCGGCTTGGGGAGTTACCGCATGTCGGCGGCACCGGCGACCATGACGTACCAAAGCCCTCGGAAAACTCTGCTATCTTAAAATTGTCTCAGCAACTGAACGATCTGTGCTTGCACCTGCGCCGCTACCGTGATTGTTGGGAGTGGCATATAGCTCGCCTGACGGATCGCTTCACAGCAAAAGACCGCTGGCCTGGCGCGGGTACGCTCCCGGAGATGCTGTGTTACATAGAGTGCCTTATCTGTGATCTTCGGCTGGATGTGGCCGAAGCAGCCGTGGAGCCTCGCGGGTGGTCTGATGTGTCGCGCATTCTCAACGAGATTTGGACGGGATTGGCGGATCTCCGTTTCAGCCAACGGTTGAATTTGGCGAGGCGTCTACCGTTTCGTCGGCGGCGATTAAATATAGATCGGCTGCTGGAGGAAGTCATGGCCATTCAAGCATTGATTGGCTCCCTGGGGCACAAGCATGAGAGTGGCGGTGGGGGTGCCGCGTACGAGGCAGCAACGGAAGCGTGGCCGGGGAAATCGGCGAATCTGCACGGCCCAGCCGATGTGGATGTCATCGTGCCGGTGTATCGGGGCATTGCGGAAACGCTGGATTGTCTATGGAGTGTACTGCAGGCCAAGGTAGAGACGGCCTATGAACTAATCGTAGTGGATGATTGCGGGCCGGAGCCGAAACTCACGGAAAAGCTGGCGGAACTGGCTAAGTTCGGACGGTTCACGCTGCTGCGGAACTCCCGCAACCTGGGTTTTGTGCAATCCGTGAATCGCGGAATGGCGGAACATGTCAATCGTGATGTTGTGCTGTTGAATTCCGATACGCTTGTCCACGATGGCTGGCTGGACCGCCTGGCTGATGCGGCGCAGGGGTCGCGTGTGGGCACAGTCACGCCATTGTCCAATACTGCCGGAATTTTCAGCTATCCGCGGGTAAATTTGCATAATCCTCTGCCCGCCGATGCTGATTCCAAGGCGCTCAATGCTTGGGCGGCTCGCGTGAATGCCGGTGCGTTCTTTACTGCGCCCACGGCGGTCGGATTCTGCATGTACATCAAGCGGGAGTGCCTGGGCGAAGTTGGCATGTTTGATACCGCCAACTTCGGTCTGGGTTACGGGGAGGAAAATGATTTTTGTATGAGAGCCGCCAAAAAAGGATGGAAACATCTCGGATGTCCGTCAGCTTTTGTCTATCACGCTGCCAATGTGTCGTTCGGTCCGACTTTTCGGAGCCGGGTGCGCCACGCCTATCACACGCTCAAGCAGCTGCATCCGGAATATCCGCGGCTGGTGAAGACTCACCTGCGTCTGGACCCCGGCCGTGAATATCGGTGCCGACTGGATATCCAGAGACAGGTGGTGGCCAATCAATCAAGGCCTGCGGTGCTCCATATTCTAACGCAATCAGCAGGATCGAAACGTCGACACGTGAACATGTTGTGTGAAGCGCTCTGGCAACAGGGTGTGGCTTCATTAATTGCAGTGCCGGATTTGGCAACAGGCACGCGGATGGTGTTGATCAATCCACGGATAGAGGAAACGCCCAACGCAGTTTTTGATCTGGATCAGGGATGGGATGCGCTGGTGGCGGCTTTGCGGGCCGGCCATGTGTATCACGTGCATTACCACGATGTTTTCTGGTGGAATAAAAAAGTGCGGCGGCTGCCGGCCGATCTGAACTGTTCTTATGATCTGACACTCGAGGAGGTCATTGGCGCACACGGGGAAGTTGAGATACGGACGGATTTCGACGAGGCTTCCTTTTTTCGCGGGGCGCGTAGATTTATCGTGTCTACGGCGCTCCAGGCGCAGGAAGTCGGCCGGATATTCCCGCAGCAAACATGCCTCGTTCGCACCTGTGGCACAGCTCCGTCATCGCGGCAGCTATCAGCCCCGGCGCACGAGCCTGCAATCCCACGGAGAGTGTTGATCTTACCGGATATGCAGAATGCCGGTGCCATGAATCGCTGGGGCACAGCACTTCACAATTCTTGTCGAGATGCCGCCCGCCGTCGGTTGCCGCTCCAGTTTTTTATTGGAGGGGGAGCTGACTTACACCGCCTGCGGACGGGTAAAGCCTGCACGATCCTGGACCCATGGTCGCCGCGGTATTGGAATCAATACCTTGCTCTGGCCAGACCTCACTTGGTATTGCTGGTGCCCGCCAGTTTGGCCAGTGCTGATGAAATGCTTGGCTTTTGTGTCAGAAATGCCTTGATGCCGGTGGCGTTTGATGACAATGTTGCGGCGAGTCGGCTGCGGACCTTGCAATGGGGAGATGTCCTGCCTGTATCGTGCACAGCCACCACAATCAACGATGCACTGCTGAAGCTGATACCGACACCACCACCGTTGCATCGTGATTTTCCGGGTTCGATGTTGTTTGAACAATACATGGGTATGAAGGATTATTATGACGGCTTGATTTTCCGGGATTGAGCTTTGGGCATCGGGTTTATCCGGCGGGGCCGGCTCTGCTTGAATGCCAATGTCCCAATGAACTGCCGGGAGTGTTTTTGAGGCAACCGCCATGGATCGACGAGACTGGATGAACCTTCCGCTGGTGGAGGAGATTGACAATTCCATGTCCTGCATGATTGCTCCGCAGCCGTGCGCCAGGCTCATGGCCATGGTTCCCCAGGTGGCAGAGACGATCCGCAAGCAGTATCACACGGCCAGTCCAGATGCGTTGGCCTGCGTGAAGGCCGGCTTATGGCTGCTGGCTGACGATTTGGAGACCTGCCATAAAATTTGTCAGAATATCGCTACCCCGCTGGGGAGTGCCTGGCATGCCATTATGCACCGCCGCGAGGGTGATTTTTTTAATTCCCTTTATTGGTGGCGACGGGTAGGCGTTATTCGTTGGCTACATCCGCGTGATGGAACCGATATTGCAGAATGCATCGACCAGATAACCGGGGCGGGCAACCTATGGCGGCGGGCTTCACTGAAATTGGTGCATCCCTACGATCCGGCAATCTTTACTCGTATTGTGGAGGCATGCACGCCTGCAAAATCGACCGAATCCGCGGATGTGCTGATGCGCATCGGGCGACTGGAATGGTTGGCGTTATTTGCAATGAGCATGGCCGCCGTCGGTGCGGTCGGCACGGAAGATCGCTCACGCCGGGCACCGGCCGGTTCATAGTTGCGGGTGGTAGCGCGATTTCCGCTTCGGCGCTGTATATTGGTGGAAGAATGGTGCCTGGGCAAGGCCGATAGGCCATGCTGGTAGTCCAATGATAATGGAGAATGGTGGCATGAATTCGGAACTGCTGGAAATTCTGGTTTGTCCGCTCACGCGAAGCCGCCTGCGGCTGGAAGGCAACTATCTAGTTGCCGAAGTTGGTGGACTGAAATACCCGATTCGCGATGAAATTCCAGTGTTGCTTATTGATCAGGCTGAGTTACCGGAAGGCGTGAAATCGCTGGAGGAATTCAAGACAAAATTTAAAGATCAAATCCCCGCGTAATGGCAGGAACTTGCCGCATAAAAATCTCGGCTGCAAGCGATCTGTCTTGGCTCACTTGTGGATCTCCCAAGCGGCGGTGTGGTGCTGTCACACGGGTACTCTGGTCAATGGTTTGGGCTCGGAAGCTCAACAGAACTGGGTGTTGGTGCCAACCTTTAACCCCAGTGGCACAGGCATTTGGTCCAAGGCTTGCAAAGAAAAAGCCAGAATGAGAAAATTGCTTGGCCAGCGGTGGCAAAACAAAGACTTTAAAGTGGATAATTGATAATCATGAATAAAATAGATGAAAAAGAGTTAAACAATGTCAGTAACGGTGCGGCTGGGCCGACGGAAAGTATCCCTGTCGGCGGCTTGATAACCAGCAAGACCAGATTCGGCGATAAGGCGCGCAACGGCGAAAGATTTCAGGCTCTACGGCAAGCCATCGTGGCGGATGCCAAGGCGGGCGTGGGTCGCGAGCAACTCGCTGAAAAATATGGCGTGGAATCCTCCTATGTTTATGCCGTTTGCAAAAAATCAGGCATTATGCTCAAAAAGATTCGCCCCATTCCCCTGGCCGAATGCTTACAAGCCCTGCGCTCGGATATGCGATTGGCGGACATTACCGCCCAATTGCATGTGGATTACGCCAAACTCAAGGCTTTGGTGGATGAATATCACATTGATCGGCGACGCGCCAGACGACAGACCAAGTCCTGGGAGGTGATTGAGCTCCTGGCGAATACCACACTGACCATGGCCCAGATCGGTCAAAAAATGGGCGTGTCGCGCCAAAGGGTGCATCAGATCTATCAACGTGCCATACTGGAGGGAACCAAATTTCCGCAACGGAAGAATTATCGGACATCGGTCAAAGTTTAACAGGTCACGGACCTGGGGGTGTCGGCTGTGTTTTCGGGTTGCTTTCTCCGCCGGGCCGATCTACGATTACTTAGATGGAGTTTAAGCAATTTACCCTGCGTATGCCTGCCGATATCCATTGAAGAGGTTGACTCCATGAAATGTGATCGCTGCAACAAACCCGCCACGATCCACTTTACCGAGGTACGAGACGGTAAAAGTTTGGAATTGCATCTGTGTGGGGAGTGTGCGGCAGAATCTGGTTATGTGCAGCAGGCTCATCTTACCATGAATGAGATGCTCAATGAGTTTGTCAAAGCTAAGACCGGCATGTCCAATCGCGATGCGCTGGTGTGCCCTGACTGCGGTATGAAATGGCAGGAATTTAAGGATACAGGCTTGCTGGGGTGCCCGAAAGATTACGCGGTATTTTCCGATCAATTGCGCGGTGTTATTGAAAACGCCCAACACGGTGCCACCCATCACACCGGCAAAACACCGGCTGCCGCCGTGGCCCCTGAAGATTCGGTTAAATTGCGCCAGGCTGAATTAAGTCGGCTAAAAAAAGACCTCACCAAAGCTCTGGAACGGGAATCGTATGAAGTGGCAGCCACGTTGCGTGATCAAATTAAAACCCTCGAAGCGGCGTTGCCGCCGGGCCGTTAAGGCAGCTTTGGGGCGCGGTGGCGTAACACCCATGCCCATCGGAGAACTCGGATGAACCCGCAAATTCAAAAATTGCTCGGCAAAAATGGCGAGTGGCTGGCGTCAACGGGTCCGGAAAGCGCCGTGGTGGTCAGTTCGCGGGTGCGTCTGGCCCGCAACCTTGCGGATTTCCCGTTCATGACCAAAGCCGGTCGATCGCAACGCGCCGAATTGCATCGCTTATGCCGCGAACAGTTGTTATCCATGCCTTCGCCACGGCCATTTTTTTATATTGACATGGAAAAGACCGATCAGGTTGATCGGCAACTGATGGTTGAACGGCATTTGATCAGCAAACAACATGCTTCCGGTGACGGCAGCCGCGGCGTGGCTGTCAGCGACGATGAAGCCTTCAGCATTATGGTCAATGAAGAGGACCATATCCGGCTCCAGGTGATTCGATCGGGCCTGCAGTTGCGCGAATGCTGGCGGGAGGCCGATACACTGGATAACGCTCTGGGCCAGCATCTCCGCTACGCCTTCAGTGATCGCTTTGGCTTTTTAACCGCATGTCCCACCAACCTCGGAACTGGTATGCGCGTTTCGGTCATGTTGCATCTGCCGGCTTTGAAGCTTACCGGTGAAATTGAAAAGGTATTTGTCGCGGCTAAGGACATGCATTTGGCAGTCCGCGGACTTTTTGGCGAGGGTACTGAGGCCATCGGTGATTTTTACCAGATCAGCAATCAGACCACGCTCGGTCGTTCGGAAGAGGAAATACTGGCGGAATTTGCGGATGTTATCCTGCCGCGGCTTATCGCCGCGGAGCTTTCAGCGCGATCGGTGCTGGAACAGGAACGCCCCTTGATGTTGGACGACAAAATTGGCCGAGCTGTGGGACTGCTGCGCAATGCCCGCCTTTTGTCCAGCGAGGAAGCGCTGTTTGGCTTATCCCACCTGCGCCTGGGCGTGGCGATGGGGCGCGTTGCTAATTTGACCATGCCGACGATTAACCGCATCTTCTTGACGACCCAACCAGGACACTTCCAGCGAACTCTTGGCCAACCGCTGGATGGTGACGCCCGTAAAGCGGCACGGGCCAGCTATGTCCGCCAACTGATGACTCCTTCCGGGGGTTGAGGGCGTTCTGGATCTCAGGCAGAGCACCATCCGCAGAAAAAGGTATGTGATTCCAACATTACTCCGGTGCGGACGGAGGTTGTGAATGGTATCAGGTAATGGCCAAGATAAAACAGTCCCTTCCAGACTTTGTACACGATATCAGCAATTCTCCGGTTGCCCAGGAAATCGCCCGGCGTTTGTCAGGCCGGGAGCATGTTGCGACCACCGGACAGTGGGGGTCCTGCGCTCTGGTCCTGGCAGCGGCGGTTGGCCACCGGCTGCGTTGCCCCATATTGGTTGTCATGGCCCATCTCGATGAAGCAGATAGTGCGGTGGACCAACTTCAGTTTTTCCGGCCAGACGCCAGGACAGAGTTGTTCCCGGCATGGGAAGTGCTGCCGGGGGAATCGAATCTTTCACAGGAACTCGCCGCCCAACGTCTGACACTCCTGGCGGATTTGGCTGCGGCAGCCACTGGGAGCGGTCCGGCCGTGCCGGATTTTATTGTTGCTCCCGTGCAGGCCCTGATGCAGCCGTGCCCAAATCGTGACTTGCTCGCCGAGCTGCTCAGAGTGGTTACGGTGCGGCAAAAATTAAACCGTGATGAACTTGCGTCATGGATGGTAGGCCATGGTTACATCCGCCTGGATTCGGTGGAAGACGCCGGCGATTTCGCCGTGCGTGGTGATATTGTAGATGTTTGGCCGCCGGGCGCGGTCGCACCTGTGCGAATTTCCTTTCTTGATGATCTGGTGGAAACACTGCATCAATTTGATCCGGAATCACTGGGGCCAAAGGGAGAAATAGAATCCATAAAGCTTACCGCCCTGGAAGAAAAAGCAGTGTGGCCTGCCGAGAAAACCACCACCCTGCAAAGCTATCTGCCCGCAGATGCCGTGGTCTGGATCGTGGAACCCGATGAAGTGCGGGAGCAGGGCAAAAGTTATTATGACCGTCTGGAAAATGCCCGGGGCATTTATCCGGTCAGTGCGGTATTCCGGCATGCCCAGAACTTCGCATGGGCTGAAATTCACCAGTTTGGCCACGAGGGTGACGATGCCGTTCATCTGCCATGTGGATCGGTTGAAGAATTTGATACGAACCCCGATGCGGCACTTCAGGCACTCTCCGACCTATCGCAAAATCATCGCGTGTTCGTGGTTTGTCAGAATGGATCGGAACTCAGTCGCCTGAAAGATCTTCTGGAGGTCAAACATCCGCAGTGCCGGGACAAAGTCTCCCTGATGATCGGCGAATTGGGTATGGGATTTCGCTGGAAGGGCTCGCTGGCGGCACCGGCCGGTCTTGATGAAGCTCCTTCATCACCTCTGGCCTCTACCGACCAGCGTGCCACGCTCCCGCAGCCGGACGTAGCTTCCATGTTGGTGGTTGCCAATCACGAAATCTTTCATCGCCATCACCAGAAGCGCCACGAATTAGCCGCCTCGGAAACCCATTCCATTGAAAACTTTCGCAGTCTGCAGGAAGGTGATTTTGTGGTGCATGTGCAGCATGGAATCGCCCGATACGCGGGCATGACCACTATTAACCGCAGTGGCAGCGCGGAAGAATATGTCACGCTGCTGTTTGCCGGCGATAAATCGCTGCACGTGCCCGTCTCGCAGATTCACCTGGTGCAGCAGTATGTGGGCATGGGGCAGGGGCGTCCGCAGTTATCCGTGCTGGGTTCCGGCACCTGGGCCAGGCGGAAGGAAAAGGTGTCTGAATCGGTGGAACAGTTGGCCGCCGACATGCTGGAGGTACAGGCGGCACGGGAGCAATTTCCGGGCACCGCCTATCCTGTGGATACGCCATGGATGAAAGAGTTTGAAAATGCCTTTCCCTACCAGCCCACGGAAGATCAACTCCGCTGTATGATCGAGATTGGCGCGGATCTGCAAAAAAGTCGGCCCATGGATCGCCTTTTGTGCGGGGATGTGGGGTACGGCAAGACTGAACTGGCAATACGGTCCGCATTTAAGGTGGCGGAATTCGGACGGCAGGTGGCGGTGCTTGCACCCACCACCATTCTCGTTGAACAGCATGAAAAAACATTTCGCCAGCGCATGGCCGGTTATCCGTTTGTGGTGGAAAGCGTCTCGCGGTTCAAAAATACGGGACAGATTCGCGATATTGTGGCCCGCACGGCCAAGGGCCAGGTGGATGTGCTCATTGGAACGCACCGGCTGTTAAGCCAGGACGTGCGTTTTAAGAATCTGGGGTTGGTGGTCATTGATGAGGAGCAGCGTTTCGGGGTGGATCACAAGGAACACCTCAAACACCTGCGCACGGAAGTGGATGTTCTTACCATGACCGCCACGCCAATTCCGCGTACGCTGCACATGAGCCTGCTGGGTATACGGGACATCTCCAATCTGGCCACGCCGCCTCGCGATCGGCGCAGCGTGGTTACAGAGGTCATCAGTTTTGATGAGCCGCGCATCAAGCAGGCCATTGAGCGCGAACTGGCCCGGGATGGGCAGATTTATTTTGTGCACAATCGGATATGGAACATCCAGGAGATTGCTGATCGCCTGCGGCAGTTGGCGCCGGATGCGCGCATTGTCATCGGTCATGGTCAAATGCCTGATGGCGAACTCGAGGAAGTGATGCACAAATTTTATCAGCACGAGGCGGATATTCTGGTATCCACCACCATCATCGAAAGTGGCCTGGATATTGCCAGTGCCAACACCATTTTTGTCCACGAGGCGGACAATTTCGGATTAAGTGATTTACACCAGTTGCGGGGACGGGTGGGGCGGTCGCGGCATCGGGCCTATTGCTATCTGATTCTAAGCCCGGATAAACTGCTTAGTGAAAAAGCTTCCCGCCGGCTCAAGGCGATGGAGGAATATACCTCACTGGGTGCAGGCTTTAAAATTGCCCTGCGCGACCTGGAAATTCGTGGTGCCGGAAATTTATTGGGCGACGAGCAGTCCGGCCATATTGCCGCGGTTGGATACGAGCTTTACTGCCAGCTTTTGGAAGAAGCGGTGAAGCGGCTCAAACGTCAGCCAATTAAAAAGCCGCTGGAAGTGAATCTGGAAATCGGCATTTCCGGTACTTTGCCGCGCAGCTATGTTTCCAGCGAAAAGCAGCGGATGGACTTGTACCGGCGCCTGGGCCGCTGCGATGATCCAGAATCGCTGGAAACTTTCCGTACAGATATCACCGACGCTTTCGGGCCGATTCCTCCTTCGGTGGCAACGCTTTTTGACCTGGCGGAATTGCGTATTTTGGCGCGAACGTGGGGGATCAGCAGCATGATTGCCAGGCCGCCGGATGTCATCTTTACGCTCGAGGATATGGCCATGCTCGGACCGCTGCTGAGCAAATCGTCCGGCAGCGTGCGTGCGGTGGACGAAAAAACAATTCATCTCCGTTTACCGCCCAATTTTTTTCAGGGACCGACGCTTTTGACTGTGTTGCGGCAGCTTTTAGCGCGGCCACAGGGGGCATCGGTCGGCTAACACCGGCTGGTTTTCCGCCCATGCCAAACCGGATATGATGGCCGTCGTCGGTAAGGTCCGTGGGTGGCTGGATCAATACATGAGTATGAAAGTGCTGGTAACAGGTGCAGCGGGTCGGCTTGGCCGTTATTGCGTGGCTGATCTTATCGCAAGCGGCTTTGAGGTACTTGCGACCGATCGCCGGAATAATGATTCGAACAACCCTCCGGTCAAGATTGTCAATTTGCTGGATACAGCCGCCGTCGCCGGCCTGATGAAGGGTATCCAGGCGGTGGTGCATCTGGGCAATCATCCCGGCTTGCTCCCCGATGCCAAGGACCGGATTTTTCAGGAAAACGTTGCCATGAACATGAACGTGTTTCAGGCGGCTCTGAATCACGGCGTTGGAAAAATTGTGTTTGCCAGCTCTATTCAAGTCATCGCCAGCGAAACACTTGAATTCACTCCGGCCTGTCCGCCACTCCATGTTTGCTACCTTCCGCTGGATAGTGACTCGCCGGCCCAACCCGCCAATGCCTACGCCTTAAGCAAATGGATCGGTGAAACCATGTTGCGTGATTATTTCGTACCGGCCGGAATGGAGGCGGTGGCGTTGCGTTTTCCCGCCCTGGTCGATCAGGACAGGTTGGCACGCGTGCGGCGATACAACCGGGAACTTCAGGTGCAACAACGCCTTGAACACGCCCGAATTTCCCAGGGCTTTGGAGCGTTGATGTATGAGGACGCAGCGCGACTCATGACCAGGCTGCTGTCTATCCCGACGCCTGGATACCGCGTGTATTTGCCGGCGGTAACCGTGTCACCCATCAAAAATATGGCGGAATTAATTAATACTTATTATCCGGGCGTGCCGTTACGCCTCCCTCTGGCGGAGATGCGCAATCTGATTGATCTCTCGCGGATGGAAAAGGAAATCGGCTGGCGACCGCTGAACCTCATGCAGGAGCCGCCGATAAGTGCGGTCCGGACTTAAAAGGAAACAACGATGCCCACCATCCGCAACATCCGTGTAATTCAGACCGCACCGGCCGGCGCGAACCTCACAGTTGTGCGCGTAGAAACGGATGAGCCTGGTCTATATGGGTGGGGCTGTGCCACCTTTACCCAGCGCTATCTGGCTGTAGGCGCGGCGATTGAACTTCATCTTAAACCGCTGCTGCTGGGCCGTGACGCGGCCCGCATTGAAGATCTCTGGCAGTTGCTGATGGTCAACAGTTACTGGCGCAACGGCCCCGTACTCAACAATGCCATCGCTGGAATTGACATTGCATTGTGGGACATAAAAGCCAAACAGGCGAACATGCCGCTGTATCAGTTGTTGGGTGGAAAATGCCGGGAGGCAGCGGCGGTGTATCGGCACGCCGATGGACGCGAACTGCGGGAACTCGAGGACTCCGCGCGGCAGTTCATGAGCCAGGGTGTGCGGCATCTTCGGGTGCAATACGGTGGTTATGGCGGCGGCCGCGCCGACCCGCGTCGCCCGGATGGAGCGGTCCCTGGAAACTATTACGATCCGCGGGCCTACACCCGCAGTGCACTCACGGCATTGGGACACATACGCTCCGTGCTTGGTGATGAGCTGGAAATTCTTCATGACGTGCATGAACGTCTAAGTCCGGCGCAGGCGGTTGAATTTGCCAAAGAATGTGAGCCGCTGCGGCTGTTTTTTCTGGAAGATCCGTTGGCCCCGGAAGATCTGCCGTGGTTGGAGAATATCCGCAAGGTATGCAGCACGCCGCTGGCAATGGGCGAACTTTTTAATCACCCGCGTGAATGGCTGCCGGTGATTACCCGGCGGCATATTGACTTTATGCGCATGCACGTGACGCAGATGGGGGGGCTCACGCCAGCACGAAAAGTTGCAGCTTTGGGCGAACTCCATGGCGTGCGCACCGCATGGCATGGACCAGGCGATGTTTCACCGGTCGGCCATGCTCTGAATGTACATCTGGATGTGGCGACGCCAAATTTTGGCATTCAGGAATTCAGTGGTTTTAACGATGCTCTGAAAAACGTGTTTCCCGGCTGTCCCGAATTGCGCGATGGGTATTTGTATCCCCATGATAAGCCCGGGCTGGGTATTGATGTGGATGAGACACTGGCGGCAAAGTTTCCGTGCAGCAGCAAGGTGATTGACTGGACGCAGACGCGGCTGCCGGATGGCTCGCTGCATCGTCCGTGAGCGATGAGGGTAAACTGGAGGAATCTTTCTCTGACTTCACCGCAACCGATTGATGTTTACCTGGGGTGCTATACGCAGCCGACTGCTGCTGTATCCCATGGGAGTGAGGGCGGAATAACGCTTTGCCGGTTTGACCCGTCCGGGGGCCGGCTATCTTTCCAAGCTGTCACTGCAAAAATCCTGAATCCATCATATCTGACGCTGGACCGCAGCAACCAATTTATCCTGGCCGTCTCGGAGAATATGGCGGCTGAAGGTGCCGTTCACGTTTTCCGGCGTCACACCGACGGCAGTCTCATTCCCGGAAACTTTCAACCTTCCGGTGGAACATCAAGCTGCCATGTCTGTGTCGCGCCGAGCGGGCTGGTATGCGTATGTTCCTATGGTGGCGGCTGCGCGACCTTCTATTCTTTCCGGCAAGGCCGGATCAGCGCTCTGGAGTCACGGCACTGTTACCAGGCAAACATATCCGCCTGGCCGCGAAAACTCTCCCGCGCCCATCAGGCTGTGGTCTCGCCTGGAGGTCGCTGGTTGTACGTGTGTGATCTAGGACTGGATTGCATCTGGTGTCACGCCATCTCCGATGCCGCCACCGGGGCAACACCTGCTGCCACCTCCACGCCTGACCATTACGGCCCCAGGCACATGGTATTTCATCCGGATCAGCCACGAACGTACATCATCTGTGAGAGAAACGGGCATTTGCTCACGTACGATTGGAATTCCACCACCGGCAAACTTTCGCTGATGGATGATGCGGTCAGTCTGCCATTGGATTGGGCCGGCCAACCGGCAGCCGCCGCCATACGCATGCATCCATCTCTGGCGACATTGTACGTGTCAAATCGAAATCATGATTCACTGGCGGCTTTTCATCTGGATGCCGCCGGTCGTGCCACGCCGGCCGGTTATTTTCCATGCGGCGGAAAAACGCCGCGGGATTTTGCCATCGATCCCTCCGGACGCTGGCTGCTGTGCGCCAATCAGCACTCCAATGACATTGCCGTTCATCAACTTGATCCGGTTACCGGGTTGCCCACGCATAAGCCGCCGGAGTTGTTCGCGGCAACGTGCCCCACCTGCATACTATTCGCGGTGTGATGGCGGCTCAACTCACACTGAGGCGGTGTTTGTCGGCGGCTCGTCACGGACTGGAGCTTTCACGCTGGCAATATAGGTATAAATCACGGGGATTACGTATAGCGAAAACAGGCAGCCGATGGAAAGACCGGCGGCAATCATCAGGCCCATGTCAAACCGGCTGACCGCGCCGGCCCCGGTCGCCACGAGCAACGGAACCACGCCAAACACCATGGCCCCGGTGGTCATCAAAATGGGCCTCAGCCGCACGCTGGAAGCCCGGATCACCGCTTCAGACAAGCTTAAGCCTTGGTGTTCCTGAAGTCTATTGGCAAACTCCACAATCAAAATACCCTGTTTGGTAATCAGACCAATTAAGGTAATCAAACCTACTTCGGTGTATATGTTGATGGTGGCAACGCCCAGGAACATGAACAGGGCTGCCCCAAAGATCGACATGGGCACCGTGAACATCACAATGACCGGATCGCGGAAGCTTTCAAACTGGGCCGCCATCAGCAGGAAAATAAGAAGTACCGCCAGAATGAAGGTAATGTAAATAGCGTTGCCCTGTTTCATGAACTGCCGGGATTGCGCCGCATAATGGGCCGCATATCCGGTTGGAAAGAGCTTTTCAGCGGTGAGCCGTAAAAATGCCAGCGCACTGCCCAGGGTGGTGCCCGGCATGGGGACCGCCGAAATGGTGACGGAGTTCTGCTGCTGAAACTGCGGTAGAAATTCCGGCTCCACGATATGGTCAATCGTTACCACCGTCGAAAGCGGTACCATTTGACCGCCGGCGGTGCGGATATAGATGCGTTTGAGCATGGCAGCCGTGGCCCGCAGATGATCCTGTAATTGTGGAATGACTTTATACGTGCGGCCCTGCAAGTCAAAGCGGTTGACGTAATTGCCGCCCAGCAGCGGTTGCAGATCCGCCGCCACTTCACTGTTGTTTAAGCCCAGAGCGGCCACAAGATTGTGGTTGACCTTGAGCCTGATTTGCGGGCTGTCATAGCGCAGGTCTTTTTGCAGGAACAAAAATTTACCGCTTTTCATGCCGGCGGCAATGAGTTTGTTGGCGGCCGTATCCAACGCCTGATAGCCCCTGGTGGACGTGAGCACAAACTGTACGGGCGCCCCGAACGGTTCTCCGGGAATGGACGGCAAGGGAAATGATGCCACCTGCAATCCGGCAACTTTGGAAAGTTTTTCCTGGAAGGGGCGGGCCAATTGCATTTGTGTCACTGTGCGCTGGTTCCATGGCTTTAAAAGCATGCCGCCAACCAAGCCATTGTAGCCCGGCGTCAAAGGGGAAACTCCGTTAATTTGAAACACCTTGTCCATTTGTGGGAAACTGTCGCAAATCTTGCGAATTTGCGTAGCGTATGCCGTCATATAATGCAGCGTGGCCGTGGGCGGCCCAATACCCGTAAAAAAGAGTATGCCCTGGTCTTCCGTCGGGGCCAGTTCACTTTTCGTCTGCAGGAGCATGAAGGGAATACTGATAAACAGCACCAGCGCCATAATCAGAACCACCCAACGTACGCTAAGCACCGCCTGCAGCGAGCGTTCGTAGCCGCGGCGTAATTCAAAAAACAAGCTGTCGAGAAAATGCACCAAGCCGTGCTCTGGTGTGGGTCGCAAAATTCTGCTGCTGAGCATAGGTGAAAGCGTCAGGGCCACAATCATGGACACCAACACGGTGAATACCAGCGTAAAAGCAAATTCAGTAAACAAGCTGCCGGTCAGGCCGCCCATAAAGCCGATGGGGGCAAACACCGCGGCCAGCGAAGTGGACATGACGATGATGGGGCTGGCCAGCTCGCGGGCACCCAGCATGGCCGCTTTTATTGGTGTCAAGCCTTCATCAATATGGCGGTGGATATTTTCCACCATGATAATGGCGTCATCCACCACCAAACCGATGGCTAAAATGACGGCCAGCAGGGTGAGCAAGTTGATGGTGAACCCCGTGGCGATCATAAAGATTCCTGCCCCAATAATAGAAAGCGGAATAGCCACGGCCGGAATCAACAAGGCTCTAAATGAACCCAGAAATAAAAATATCACCAGCACCACAATGCCCAGCGTAATGAGCAGCGTGTGTTCCACTTCCAAAATCGCGGCCTTGATGTAAACCGTGGCGTCATAGGGAGTTGCCACATGCAAACCGGGAGGTAGGTTCGCCTTAATTTGGGCTACCGCCGCATGCACTTCGTGTCCCAAAGTGAGGCTGTTGGCGCTGGGGGATGGAAACACACCGATAAACGTGGCGGGAATGCCGTTCATAAAAACGCTTTGGTTGTAATTCTGAGCTCCCATTTGCACATCCGCTACATCCTTGAGTCGAATGGGCGTGGAATTCACATATTTGACCACCAGATTTTTGAACTCGGAAAGCTTGCTGATGGAGGTATTGGCGGTGATCACCTGGGCAATATTGGGCCCGCGAATACGCCCGATGGCAGAAACGAAATTATTATTCGCCAGCGCCGTGGATACCTCCGCCGGAGTCAGGCCCAAGGCCGCAAGTTTGGCCGGCTTAAGCCACACCCGCACGGCAAAGCTGTTGCCGCTGGAACCTGTGCCCGCCGGCAGTATCTGAGCCTGGCTGACCCCCGGCAGCGATTGTATTTTGGGTTGCACCACGCGCAGCAGGTAGTCATCGATCTGCTGCTGGCTCATGGTTTTGCTGTAAAATGACAGGTACATCAAGGCCCGGGCATCGCCGACTTCTTCGTTGATAATGGGGGTTTGGCTGGCCGGAGGCAATTGGCTGGTCACCTGCTGCACCTTGGCCAAAATCTGCGAGACGGCCGCATTGGGGTCCGAATTCATCACCATATTGCATGTGATCGTGGAGGTGCTTTCCGCACTGGTAGTGGTCATGTAATCAATATTGGGGGCCTGGGCAATGGCCTGCGCCAGGCGCGACGTGATATACGATTGCACCTGCGCCGGATCCGCGCCCGGATAGGATGTGGTCACTGTGACAATGGTGCTGACAATGGTGGGATATTCCTGCGTGGTCATGCTGAGCCACGCACGCAGACCCAACACCAGGATCACCAGACTAAGTGAACTGGCCAGTACCCAGCGTTTAATGAATATGTCTGTAAACTTCATGGAGGAAAAAACCTTCCGTTACGGCTTTATTTGATTGTTCACAACCACCACAGCACCAGGCCTTAGTTTTACCTGGCCCTGGGTCACCACCACAGTTCCGGGCTTGAGTCCGGAAAAAATCGCCACATCGTTGCCCTGCCGCGGCCCCGTTTTCACCAGAGCGGAACGGACCTGCAACTCCGGCTTGCCGGCCTTTTTTACCTTGACTACCACATACACGTAGTCCCCGAAAGTGTTATAGGTAATGGCATCGGCATTTACCACCAGTACTTTGTGTGTTACCCCGGTGAGCAGGGTTACTTCGCCAAACAATCCGGGCCGCAGCAGCAGCCGTTTGTTGGGCAGCGCGGCTTGCACCGTGATATTTCGGGTGGCGGTTTCCACCTGCGACGAAAGGGCGGTCACTTTCCCCATAAATACTTTGCCCGGATAAGCATCCACCCTTAGTTTTACGGTTTGCCCCAGCTTCACTTGCGCCAGGTCATTTTGCGCAATGGTGAAATCCAGGTAAATGGGGCGCCACGTGTTGAGTACCACAATCGGCGTTCCCGGCGAAACATATTGGCCCAGGCTGATTGCCCGAATACCAAGATGCCCTGCAAAAGGGGCCGTTATCGCCAGTTTGGCCAGCGTGGACCGATCGCCAGCTACTGCCGCCTTAGTCTGCAGCAGCGCCGCATGGTCGGTGTCCAGCGTTGCTTGGCTGGCAGCCTGGTGGGCAATGAGTTTCTGTGTTCGCTCTACATTGATCCGGGCTAAGGATTCGGCGGCCAGATCGGCACGCAACTGGGCAAGCTGGGTGCTGTTATCAATTTGGGCCAGCTTCTGGCCGGCCTTGACTCGATCGCCGGAGTGAAAATAAATGCCCGTCACATTGCCAGAAATCTGGGCGGTCAACTGCACGCTTTGGACCGCGCTGACACTGCCAATCACATGAATCGACTGTTTTTCAACCGCGTTGTGAACGGTGCCGGTGGATACCGTCACCGGGGGAATGGGCGAGTGGCTCATGGCATAGGATATCTTGGCATTTATAAACGCCTTGAAGGCGAAAAGACCGCCGATCACGGCTATAAACAGAATTAAAACGAACAAAGAAATTACAACGCGGCTGGTTTGGCTCATGGGTGTAAAGTCCTCCCGGTGGCCGGCTTGGTATTTGACGTTTTGTGGTGCGGCTGCGTGGTCGAAGGTGCAGTGGTGGTCGGGCCGTATTGGCTGGGCCACCAGCCGCCACCCAACGCCACAAACAAAGCCGCGGTATCCACGTAGCGCTGGGCCTTGGCCGAAACCAGCGCCAATCGTGAGGTATCATATTGGGTCTGACTGTTAAGCAACGTGATGTAATCAATCGCTCCATCTTTATATTGGTAGTTGGCCAATTGGTAAGATTGACGGGCCGCATGATACGCAGCCTGATCATACGCCAGGGTCTGGGCATCGTGTTGGACCGCTCGAAGGGCATCAGCCACTTGTTGAAAAGCGTTTAACACAATCTGTTGGTATACGCCGATCTGGGCTTTCAGGGCATCCTGCGCGGCCCGTTTGTTGGCCCGCAGCGTGCCCCCGTCAAAGAGGGTAACGGTGGCGTTGGCCGCCAGTGTCCAGATGAGACTGGAGGCGTCAAAAAAATGAGAAAGATTGCCGTTTTCAAACCCCAGATCGCCGGTGATCTGCACCAGCGGATACATCTTGGCCACCGCTTCGCCGATTTGGGCGTTCAAAGCCACCAATTGAGCCTCGGCCGATCGAATGTCGGGTCGTTGTCGCACCAGGCTTGAGGGCAGGCTCACGGGTAGCGTCCGCGGCAGTTTCAGAGATCCTAAATTGAGGTCCGGCAAACTGACCTGGGAAGGAATCCTTCCCACCAGAGTGGCCAGAGCGTGGCGTTCCAACGCTAATGATTGTCGCAGCACCGGCATTTGCGATTGCGTGCTGGCCAGCGTGCTTTCCTGATTTACCAGAGCCAGGTAGGTGACCGCGCCAAGTTTGTATTGAGACTTGATAATGTCAAGAATGTGCTGTTGGCTGGTGATAAGGGCCTGCCGCACCCGCACCTGCTCATTTAGCGAGGCCAGTTCTATGGCTGCGGCTACGGTGTTGCCTTCCAGCGTGAGATACGCTTCCTGCACGTTATTACGTTGAATTTGTTCCTGGGCCTTGGCGGCATTGGAAACCAGGCGGTTTAATCCAAAAAAGTCCGGCGTGTAGCTCACTTGTACCTGGCCGGTATAAAGGGAAAAGGTGCGGGTGGGGCCGCCGAACGCGGCACCGCTTTGGCGTTGTCTTTGCGGGTTCAAATCCAGACCAATCCGCGGCCAAAACACGCCTTGTACGGAAAGTAGATTTTCATGGGCTTCAGCCAGCGTAGCTTCGGCCGTTTGCAGTGTGGGGCTTTGCTGGACTGCCTGCCGCACCAGGCGATTGATTTTTTTGGACCCAAACAGGTGCCACCAGTCCGCCATCGCCGCTTTGCCGTAGGCAAACTGTTGAACTTTTCCTGCTTCACCCGCCTTGGCCACACCGACGGTGTGGTTGATCTGAGGTCCGGCGGTATAGGTGTTGGTTTTGGGTGGCTTGGGTACATGCAGCGGTGGTTCAAACGAACAACCTGCCGTCAGCAAAAGAACCAGGGCTGCCGGCAGGGTGACGGAACATATTTTTACTGAATTTCTAATCATGCAGCCTATTTCATTACGCTCTCATGCCAGGTAGCGTCGAACCAACCCATTGCGTTGCGACGACTGCCAACATTGAAGTCCGTTGGTGGCATTTGGGCGCAGCCGCTACTGCGGCTGTCACATCTTCGCCACTTTAGCAGGGCGGCCCGCAAGCCGCATTGCTGGGTAGTATAGGCATGAACCTTATAAGCTGTCAAAAATGAAGCATAAGTCTCACGCAAACGAGGGTTGAGCAATCCGAGCTACTGAAAATTCAGACAGGGCAATATGCCGCGATTCGAAATTTGGGCAATATATATTGCAGTGTGTTGCGTTATTCTTATTAGGAAGCGAAAATTATAAGATGCGGATCGCACCCCCAGTCATTCTGACCGACAGCCATCGCACTACCTTGGCACGTTGGGCGCGTGGATGCAGCACATAGGTGTGGAATGGATTGGGCGGGGGGATTAAATTTTGCGTAGCTAGGTGTGGAATTCGGCTGGAAGGAAACAATGATGCAGCAGAGTGAGATAATCCATCGGCAGCGGCTTTTTACGGCCAGTTGCATGGCCTTGGTGGTAACGGCCATGAGCTTCGCGGTGCGTGGTGACATTATGCCGGCGCTGACCAGGCAGTTTCATCTGACCCATGAACAGATGGGTTTGATTGCCGGGCCGGCATTTTATGGTTTTACGCTGGCGATGATTTTCGGGGGGCCGCTATGCGATGTGCTGGGCATGGGCACGTTGCTGGCCATAGCGTTGGTCGGCCACGCGGCCGGAATATTGATCACCATTTTTGCCACCGGATTTAAAAGCCTCTATGCGGGTACATTGCTCATTGGCATTGCCAACGGCATGGTGGAGGCATTCGCCAATCCCCTGATTGCCACCATGTACCCGGAGAAAAAAATCAAGATGCTCAGCCATTTTCATGCCTGGTTTCCGGGGGGCATTGTCATCGGCGGGCTGGCGGCCTTTGCGCTGGGGGAGATGAACATCGGGTGGCAGTGGAAGATGGCGGCAATGTTCGTGCCGCTGGTTCTTTATGGAATAATGTTTGCGGGTCAAAAGTTTCCGCGTACCGAGCGTGTATCCCGTGGGGTCAGCACGGCGGAAATGTTCGGCGCAACGCTGCGGCCGTTTTTTATTTTCATGGCCTTCTGCATGTTGCTCACGGCGGCGACGGAGTTGAGCACCAACCAGTGGATCAGCAGTTTGCTGGGACACACGGCCATGGTGCATGGCATACTGGTGCTGTGCTGGATTAATGGTCTGATGGCGATTGGGAGGCAGTTTGCCGGGCCGGTGGTGCGCCGTCTTTCGCCATTCGGATTGCTGACCGCCTCGGCTGCTTTGGCATTTCTGGGACTGCTGGCTTTGAGCTATTCGCGCAATGGATGGGAGGCATTGGGGGCCGCGGCAGTGTTCGCGGCCGGCGTATGCTTTTTCTGGCCGACGATGTTGGGGATTACTTCCGAACGAGTTCCGCGATCCGGGGCGCTGGGGTTGGCGATTATGGGTGGGGTGGGAATGTTTTCGGTATCGATCGTGCTGCCCCTGATGGGGCGGGTGTTTGATACCAGCGGGCCGGCAGTGGCACTGCGGAGCATGGCGGTACTGCCGCTTATATTGGTGTTGATCTTTGGTGTCGTGTACGTGGTGCTGAAGCGGCGGGGCGGCTATCAAAAGGAGGATCTGGCGGTAGAGGAGGGATTGGGTGCGGAGGCACCGGTGGAATAGCAGCGTACCAGAGGCGGACGCGACTTTTGGCCGGATTTGGGCGGTGTCCGGAGAATTTGACCATCCCCTCGCCACAAGACGACACCTTGGCTGGCTTGCTTTGGGCCAAAAGCGGCGTAAACTATCACTTAGATGATGCTTTGGGACCGGCAGTGAAGAATCTACCGCTTCTTTCCTTTCCGGGTTTTACCGGGTATTATCCTTAAGGACTGGTTAAGGTTTTATGAGAAGGAACTCATGACAAAACTCCTGGAAACGATTCAATCGCCGGCGGATGTAAAAAAGCTCTCCCTGGACCAGCTTAGCATACTGGCGCAGGAAATCCGTGAAACCATTATGACCACGGTAGGCACTAACGGAGGCCACCTGGCTCCTAATCTAGGTACCGTGGAAATCAGCCTGGCCATTCATGTGGTCTTTGATTTGCCCAAAGATCGACTGCTTTGGGATGTGGGTCATCAATGTTACACGCACAAACTGATTACCGGCCGATATGGCAACTTCAGCAGTTTGCGGAAAAAGAATGGCGTATCCGGCTTCCCTGACCCTGCGGAGGGACCCTACGATTTATTCAGTGTGGGCCATGCGGGTACTGCCATCAGCACGGCGGTGGGCATGGCCCGGGCGGACGCCCAGCTTGGTCGCGATACCTCGGTGGTAGCCCTGGTGGGAGATGCGTCGATCGTCAATGGCCTGGCGTTTGAAGGCCTGAACAACGCCGGCACGCTCAAGCGACAAATGTTGGTCATTCTTAACGACAATTCCATGAGCATCAGCGAGCCGCAGGGCGCGTTTGCCAATTACCTGGAGCATTTGCGCGTCACCAGCACCTACGACGAAGTAAAGAAACGGGCGCAGGAATTGCTGGACCGCATTCCGTATGGCCAGAAAATTTCTGATGTGGGCTTTCATATCAAGCAGGGCATCAAAAACACCATAGCTCCCGGCCATATTTTTGAAGACCTTGGCCTGAAATATTTTGGCCCTGTGGATGGCCACGATTTACCGGGCTTGATTGAAAAACTTCATGAACTCAAACACCTGAATGCTCCAGCGGTTTTGCATATCAAAACCATCAAGGGCAAAGGGTATGAATGGGCGTGTGATGATCCTACGACATTCCACAGCCCCAAGCCGTTCCGCGTGGAAGGTTGCCGTGTGGTGATGAACCAGGGTTCGGGCCGATCCTGGACTTCCGCGTTTGCCGATGCCATGGTGAACCTGGCGCGTAAAAATAACCGGGTGGTGGGTATTACCGCGGCGATGCCGGACGGTACAGGCATGATTAAATTAAAGCCGGTATTTCCAGATCGATATTTTGACACGGGCATTTGCGAAAGCCACGCCACCGCGATGGCGGCCGGCATGACCAAGGGCGGCCTGAGACCGATTGTAGCGGTTTACAGCACGTTTCTGCAGCGGGCGTTTGACCAGGTGTTTCAGGAAGTGTGCCTGCAAGGTTTGCCGGTGATATTTTGCGTGGATCGTGCAGGCTTGGTAGGCGACGATGGCGCGGTACACCATGGCTTTTGCGATCTGGCGTTTCTCAAGAGTCAGCCGGGGATGGTGCTGGTTGCCCCATCGGATGAACAGGAACTGATTGCCGCGATGGATTTTTCCATGACGCTGGAGAGCCCGTGCGAAATTCGCTATCCACGGGATAACTGTCCGCCGCAGCCGCTGGGCGATAAGGACGCGGTGGAACCGTGGCTGATTACCCGCACAGGCGGTAAGTCGCGTACTTTGCGTCAGGGCCGGGATGCTACCATTCTTGCCTACGGCTCTATGGCCTGGCAGGCGATGGAAGCGGCCAAGCTGCTGGACAATGAAGATATTCATGTGGCGGTGATCGATGCCCGTTTCTGCAAACCTCTGGATGGAGCCATGCTCAAAGAGGTTTTCCTCCGCGGACGGCCCATTATCACAGTGGAGGATCATTCCGTTATCAACGGCTTTGGCACCGCGGTGGTTGAATACGCACAGCAGCACAGATTCGATGCTCGCTTGTTGACTCGTGTGGGCATTCCGGACCGCTTTATCAAACATGCCAGCCGCGGGGAGCAACTCAAGGATATTGGACTTGATGCAGCGGGAATAGCTTCCACGGTGCGGGCGGCCATAGACGAAATGCAAATAGCACCTGCGGCAGAGACGCTTGACACAGGCATTGGCAAACGAGCCTCGGTAAAACTGCGGTAGCCGGTGTCACCTCGATGCACATGCCGGGCGCTTCGGGATCAATAGATAATCTAAAATACAGTATCGTTGCGGGATGTGTGCTTGGCTTAGACCAATGCCGATCCGGTGATGCTTTGTGTCATGTTATCAAACGGAATAACGCAATTTCCGCCCTGTCTTTTGGCCCGGTAAAGCGCCTGATCGGCACACTCCAGAAGCATTTGCGGATTGCTGGGATCAAGCTCGGCTACTCCAAAACTGCAACTGATGCGGATGGGCTGATCCTCAATTCGGAAAATTTCCGCGGCCATGCGTTGGCGCAGGCGTTCAGCGAGAACCATCGCTCCATCGGCGGCAACATTGGGGGTGAGGATGGCAAATTCTTCGCCGCCGTAACGGGCCACCACATCTTCGGTCCGGCAGGATTCGGAAAACACACGGGCCACGCCGCGCAGCACCTGATCGCCAAAGGAATGACCATGGGTGTCATTAAGCTGTTTGAACTTATCCAGGTCAGACATAATACAGCTGAACCGGGAACTGAAACGCAGTGCATGGGCCGTTTCGGCGGCAAGGCGCTCATCCAGGTAGGCTCGATTGTGCAGGCCGGTCAGACCATCGATCAGCGCCCTTTTGGCCAGCATTTCCATCAGTTCGCGCGTACGCAGGGCCACGCGGACGCGGGCGAGCAGTTCCGCGGCATCAAATGGTTTAACGACATAATCAACGGCACCCAGGGAAAAGCCTTTAACCTTTTCATCTCCCGCCGATTCACCGGATAAAAAGATGATCGGCACCGACCCCGTGGCGGGGTTGGATTTCAGCCGCCGGCACACTTCAAACCCGTCCATGTCGGGCAGATTGACATCCAGAAGAATAAGATCAACGCCAAGTCTCTCGGCCTTTTCCAGGGCTTCGTGTCCGTCAAAAGCGGAATGCCATTCCATTGGCTCATCCGCGAGGCGAATACGCAAAAGCTGGTGAATGATTTTGAGATCATCAACCAATAAAACCTTGGATTTCACGGCACACCTCTGGTGAACTCGGCAGACCGGCTGCCGCCATTTCCCAGGCCGATCCCCTGGCCTGGTCCCTTTCGCCCGCCTTAGACATCGGCAAGGCAATGCCCGCTCATTCGCTATTTCGCTATTTCAGACAAAGATAGCAGCCACACCCGAGAATGCATGGGGTTCAGTGCGTTTATGACCGATATTATATGACGGTGTGGTTCAGAACGGTTGAAAGGAAAAAAGAGTAAATAAACCATCACTGGCCAACGGGGCGCGGTCAATGGTGGCCACGGGGGTTCTTTCGTTAACGGCCAGCGCAGTGTAGAATGACACCAGGTTTTGGTTTCTCCCGAAACGGGAATAGACGTTACTACAAGGAAATGAGTTTGATGGCGTTTGGCTCTCAATTCAATGAAAATCGTAATCCGCCACCGGAAGTAAAACCGGTCCCGGAAGAGTTAGACCGTGCCGTGGTTGAAGCGATGCAGGGTCTGACGATTGAAGACCTTATGGCCGAGGCGCTGTCGCGCCCCCAAGGCGCACCGGGTTTGGATCCCAGCCGACCGTTGCGTGGTGGCCGTCCGACCACGGTACGGGCGGTGGAGGCGGCACCCACCGGTACGGTCCGGAGTCGCACAGGACGCGTGGTGAGCATTCGCGATCGGAGTGTGTTTGTGGACTTGGGGGGCAAGTCGCAGGGCATTGCTGGGTTGGATCAATTTGAATCTCAGCCTGGTGAGCCGGCGGTGGAACCGGTGGAAGTAGGGCGGGAGTATGAATTCATTTATACCGGCTATGATTCCCGCGAAGGGCTGATTCTTCTGGCCCGCAAGGGGGCGATCAACCATGGAGGGCTGGAGCAACTGCGTGTAGGCGACACGGTGGACGCGATGGTGGAGGCTGCCAACAAAGGCGGCCTGGAAATGCGCCTGAAAAATACGCGGGCTTTTATGCCCGCCGGCCAGGTCGACATCCGGTTCTGCCCGGACCTGTCGGTTTTTGTCGGTGAGAAAATGCGCTGCCGGGTCATCGAAATTGATCTCAGCGCCAACAAGCTGGTGGTGAGTCGCCGGGAATTGCTGGAAGAGGAGCAGGCCAAGCTGCGGGAAAAAACCTGGGGCGAACTGGCCACGGGGCAAATTCGGGAAGGGCGGGTGCTGAGCGTGCAGCCCTACGGAGCGTTTGTGAATTTGGGTGGAGTGGACGGGTTATTACACGTATCGGCGATGAGCCATAGTCGCGTCTCGGATCCCAACAAGGTAGTGAAGGTGGGCGATGTGGTACAAGTGATGGTGTTGGGAATTGATGCCGAAAAACAGCGCGTGTCGCTGGGGCTTAAGCAGTTGATGAAAGATCCATGGTCAACCGTGGCTGCAGATTTTCCCGTGGGAACGAAGGTATCGGGTGTGGTCAGCCGGATTTTGGATTTTGGCGCATTTGTGGAATTGGCCGCGGGTGTGGATGGGCTGGTGCATATTTCAGAAATTTCCCATCGGCACATTTCACGGGTGAGTGAAGAAATCAAGGTGGGGCAGAAGGTCGAGGCCAAGGTGCTCGCGATCGACCTGGAAAAAAAGCGAATCAGTTTATCCATAGCCCAGGTGCAGCGCGAAAAGAGTTCGGCAGAATCGGTGGCGGAGGGAGACCGACAAGCCGCGACAACACCATCGGGATCGCCGGGCACGTCGGCGGCGGAGATTGCTCAGACCGAAGCGGCGGGGAAAAAGCCCGCCAAGGTGGCGCGGAAAGCACTGCTGAAAGGCGGCCTGTAGCGTTGGGCTACGGACTTGGAATGCCGCGGCGCAGGGACCAAGGGGTGCGGCCATTATTTTTGGCAGCGGCTGCATGGGATTTTTGGGGCGGGCTTCCAGGGAAGCCCCGGCGGCCAAGATGGCCGCCCCCCAGATGGCGCAGCGGGCTCGCAGGCCATGGTTTGCTCGCGGGACGGCTTTGCCAAAAATTATGGCCGCACCCGGACCAAGTAATTTGGTAATAATCTGTTGACAGACATTGTGAAAAATATTACAATGTCCGTCTGCGGTCGAAGGTGACGACCATGGAAGAAGATGGGCCTAAAAAGGAAATACCCTCCGGCGGCGCAAAATCCGCGATGGATCGGCTGGAAAAACATGCCGAAGATCGCATGCATTCAGGCTCATCTGTGGACGGTATTGGAGCCGGCAGGAGCAGCTTACAACGTTTTGCGGGGATGGGGTTTGAGTTTCTCGCCGTTATTTTAGTGTTCGGGTTGATAGGCCAGTGGCTGGATAAAAAATTTCAATGGCACGGAATAGCCACAGTGATAGCCATAAGTGTCGCGGCGATTGGTGATCTATACCTGCAGATCAAAATACTCTTGAAGACAGATCACAAGGAAACAAAAATTTCAAGACCCGATCAGGATGGTGATGAATAATTCACAAAAAGCAGAGGCGGTCAGTTCAATGTGGCTGCGGCTTGGTTTGGCGGCTACGCCGGTGGCGGCCGTTGGAGCTGTGATGCTGTTGGCTTCAGGTGCATTGTTGGTGTTGCACCGGCCGCTGCATCTGCGGGAAATGCTGGATGCTGCGGTGGTGAGCGTGGTGGTGGGTTTGCTGGCCGTTGCGCCGATGGTGATATTGATTGGGCGCAGCGCCATATTACTGTTGCGTTGTGCGGTGCTGGCGAACATGACGCGGTTGGTGGGTGTGGCCGTGGGGGCGGTGGTGCTTATTGCTTTTTCGCCGGTGCATTTGCAGAAAACAGTGGTGCTGCTGTGGCTTGTGGCCTTTTATTTTGTGTTGCTCATTGCCGAATCGCTGGTGTCCTCGTGGGTCATCAAACATTCCAAGGTGTAGATTGTGATGCGGCCGGGAAGGCCGTCGATAACAGGTCCATTTGACGAGCCGCGGCGCATCAGGTAAAAGAATCGCCCCGGCGCTACTCTGGCGGGTGGCAACGGGGTTGACGAACGGGCGGCAGGTTGGAACCGGATTTCAGAAGTGCTTATGAATGTTGTTGTGCCAGTGACTGCCAGTAGTTTACCGCTGGCCGGCGTGAACGTACTTAGCGGAACCGTCGCGCACCGGCTGTGGTCTCATCCGATGTTTTCCATCCTGGGAAAACCAGTCTATTTCAGCAGCGATATTTTGATGCTGCTGTTGTCGGCCGGCCTGATGCTGGTTATTTTTCCGACCATGGCGCATCGCCTGAAAAAGCACCCGGTGCCGACCGGATTTCGTAACTTTTTTGAGGCCGTTCTGGTATTTCTGCAGCGCGATACTTTTGAGCCGATGCTGGGAAAATGGGCTTCTGTATTTACACCTTACTTATGGACGGCCTTTTTCTTTATTCTGTTTGCCGATCTTTTCGGCATGTTGCCGGTGGACGAACTGGTAACCTTGTTCAATGCGGCTTTTGGTACGCACATTCCGGCATTCTGGGGCGATGCAACGGGCAATTTGACGGTTACGGCCACCTTGGCGGTATGCACGTTTGTAACGGTGCATGTGTCGGGGTTGTCCGCTTTTATCCGCCACGCCCGCAACCGACATCAGCCTCATGCCCAGGAGCACGGCCATGGACATCATGCTGCAACCGTGGCGGAAGGCCCCCGTCGCATGTGGCCGGTAGCGGCAGTGGTGGGAGTAAGCAACTACTTTAAACACCTGGTTCCCCCCGGCGTGCCATGGGTGATTTGGCCGCTGATTTTTGTGCTGGAATTATTGGGTATGTTCGTAAAGCCGCTGGCCTTGTGCATGCGTCTATTTGCAGTGATGATGTCCGGGCCGCTGGTGGTGGCGGTGCTGGTAAGCATCACATTTGCGCTGGGCGGCGCTCTGGCCCGGACAACGGCGGCTATTCCGGTGATTTTTTCAGGGACAGCGTTTGAGGCGCTGCATCTGCTGGAAGCCTTTCTACAGGCCTATATCTTTACGCTGCTGAGTGCGGCTTACATCGCGGAAGCGGTTTCCCTGGAACATTAAACATCCAACTATCGCCGGCCACGGTGTTGTGGCGGCGGGTGAATTCAGGAAGGTCTTCAATAATCAGGAGTACATACGATGGATCCAACAACAACGATGCAGGCAACCCAGGCGGCGGCGGCCACCGGCCACGCGGTGGCTCATGGCCTGGCTCAGGGAGCCAATTCCATGCATGAGCTGACCGAAGCCATTCAGGTGGCGGGAGCCTTAATTGGCGGTGGAGCTGGTGTAGGTGGCGCGGGTGCCGGCGTGGGTGCCATCGGCGGCAGCATGTGCGAAGCGACGGCTCGTCAGCCGGAATTGATTAACGTCATCCGGACGCAATTCTTTCTGGCCGCGGCCATTATTGAAGGTTTTACCTTCTTGCTGCTGGTGCTGGTGATGATCGTGCTGATCCGCAATGGCGGGCTGTAAGCTCCCGGATGATCAAGCGTGCGGATCGGGGTGATTGGCACCGATTCCACAGTGATCTGCGGTGTCAAGCCGTCAAATGAGGACTTTGGTTATGAACATGATATCCAGGCAGATAAGATCCATGCCGCTGTTAAGCCGGTTGCTCACGGGCGCGGGGGCGACGGCCATGCTGGCGCTGGTGGCAATGGGAAACCCGGTGCAGGCGGCCGTGGCTCACTCCGGCGGTGGGGCTGCCAATGCCGGTGCCAGGCTGATGTCGATCAATGCGGGCATGGCGTTGATTACCCTGGTCATATTTGTGGTTTTATTGGTAGTGTTGAGCCGATTTGCCTGGCGGCCCCTCATTGCCGGCCTGAGCCGTCGGGAAAATGCCATTCGCGAAAGCGTGCAGGCCGCCGCCGCTGCCCAGGTCCAGGTGGAACAGACACGCAAACAACTGGAAGAAAAAATTGCCGAGGTACAGCGACAGGCGTCTCAGCAGCTTCAACAGGCAAAAGTGGATGCATCCAAGGCAGCCGATGCCATTCACCAGCGGGCAGAGGCGGATGCCCGGGCCTTGAAAGAGCAAGCCTTGCGCGATATTGAATCGGCCAAGCAGCAGGCCCTGGGTGAAATAGCCCGTCAAGCAGCCGATTTAAGCGTCCAGATCGCTTCGCGCATCATAGAGCGGGAAATTAATGCCGCGGATCAGCGGAAGTTTCTGGATGAATCTTTGGCCCAGTTAACGGCCAGTGTGAATTGAACGGCGGCCACGCGGCCGTTGGTGGAGCTTTATGGAACCCAGAGAATCCGAACTGTTGATGGTGGGGCGCGTCTATGCCACCGCACTTTACGATGCGGCGCTGGCTGCGGGAAAACTCGCCGACGTTGTCGCGGATATGGCCGCTCTGGGCCAACTGTTGGTGGCTACGCCGCGGTTGAAGACTTTTCTCAAGGTGGCAACCATTGGATCCCGGGAAAAGTGCAAGCTTTTCGACGATGCGTTAACCGGCAAGGTGGAGGGGATGACGCTGGCGGTGTTTCACGCTATGGCCCGGCGTGACCGGTTGGATCTGCTGCCGGAGTTTATTGCAGCGTTTGCAGCGATTCACGATGAAAGGTCTAATCGCGTCGCACTGGAGGTTGTTTCGGCTGTTCCTATTGACTCAACCCGGCAGGAACAGATTCGAACGGCCGTGGCCAAGGCAGTGGGACGTGAAGTAATGCTGAAAGTATCGGTGAATCCGAAATTGCTGGGCGGAGCTCAATTTCGCCTGGGGGACTTGTTTGTAGACAACAGTACCAACTACAGACTTGCGTCCATGAAATCATGGCTGCACGCTCAGTTGTTCTCCCAATTGAGTCCGCAGAAAGCCATTGAAGCATAAATGCCGCCAGATGGAGCGGCAGCGGGATGTTTTAGTTGAGTGAAATGATAAAAAAGCCAACATGAAGGTAACTAAGTTCAAGGTGAAAAATGAAATTCAGAGTTGATGAAATTTCGTCTGTCCTGCAAAAAGAAATCGCCACGTTTGAGGACCGGCTCGATGTCAGCCAGGTCGGCAAGGTGATTGAGGTTGGCGACGGCATAGCGCGTATTTACGGCCTGTCCAACGTGATGGCTGGCGAGATGTTGCAGTTTCGCAACGACCTGTATGGCCAGGTGTTTAATCTGGAAGAAGAGACCGTGGGAGCGGTTATCTTCGGCGATTCCTCGGATATCAAGGAAGGAGATGTGGTCCGCTCCACCGGTGAACTGCTGTCCGTTCCCGTGGGACCTGAATTACTGGGACGGGTAGTCAATTCCATCGGCCAGCCCATGGACGGGGGCAGCCCCATCGTAACTGCTCAGCGCCGCAAGGTGGACATCATCGCTCCCGGTATCGCCGATCGGCAGCCGGTGAAAGAACCGCTGCAAACCGGGGTCAAGGCCATCGACTCAATGATTCCGATCGGGCGTGGCCAGCGCGAGCTTATCATCGGGGACCGCAAAACCGGAAAGACGGCGGTGGCGATTGATACCATCATCAATCAGAAAAAGTTCTTTGGCACCCCGGATGAAGTGATATGCGTATATGTGGCCATCGGACAGAAGGAATCCACCGTGGCTGGCGTCGTGGACGTGTTGCGCCGGGTCGGTGCGATGGCCTACACGATTGTGGTAATTGCCGGAGCTTCTGATGCGGCTCCGCTGCAATACATCGCTCCGTATGCCGGCTGCGCGATGGCGGAACATTTCATGTGGCAGGGCAAGGCCACGCTCTGCGTTTACGATGACCTTTCCAAACAGGCCCAGGCCTACCGGCAATTGTCACTGTTGCTGCGTCGTCCGCCGGGTCGCGAGGCTTACCCGGGTGACGTATTTTATCTCCACAGCCGCCTGTTGGAGCGGGCCTGTAAGCTCTCCAAGCAGAATGGCGGCGGATCGCTGACCGCTTTACCGGTGATTGAAACTCAGGAAGGCGAAGTATCCGCCTATATTCCCACCAACGTGATCAGTATTACCGACGGACAGATATATCTGGAACCAGATCTTTTCTACGCTGGTGTGCGACCGGCCGTCAACGTAGGTATTTCCGTAAGCCGTGTTGGCGGGGCGGCTCAGATCAAGGCGATGAAACATAAAAAGGTGGCGGCTTCGTTGCGGCTGGATTTGGCGGCGTACCGGGCCTTGGAGGCATTCACCCAGATCGGCACGGATTTGGATCAGGCCACGCAGAAGCAGTTGGATCGCGGCATGCGCATGGTGGAAATTCTCAAGCAGCCGCAGTATCAACCCATGGATGTAGTCGACCAGATTGCCGTGATTTACGCCGCGACCCAGGGGTATCTGGATGCCGTTGCGGTACGTGACGTAGGCCGCTGGGAACATGATTTTCTTGAGTATTGGACTTCCTCGGGTGCGGATGTTCGCAAGGAACTGATGCAGACGCGTGAATTGTCGCCGGCCATTGAAAGCAAACTCGTGGAACTCATTAAGAGCTTTTCCAATATCACACCACTGGTAAAAAAGAAGGTTGAGGGCCTGGATGCCAAGCCAGTGGACCAGGTGGTGAAAGAACAGGTGCGAGCGGTGCGGAAGTAAGGTGATTTAGTGCTGTGCCCGGATCAATAAACCGGTAACCGGAATAAAGCAGGTAACTCATGTCCAATGCCAGAGAAATTGTTAAACGCCGAAAAGCGGTGCGCAACATCCATAAAATCACCAAGGTGATGCAGATGGTGGCTACTGCCCGGTTTCAACGGGCCCTCAAACGCGCTAAGGGCACCCGTCCGTATCTGGAAAAGCTCAACGACCTGGTGCAAAACACATTTTTGGGTGCCCATGGTTCTGTGGAAATTTCCCGCCATCCACTGCTGGTCAGCCGCAGGCCTTGCAAACGCGTGGGCATGTTGGTGGTCACCAGCAACCGGGGATTGGCGGGCGGCTATAACAGCCAAATTTTGCGGCTGGCGATGCAGACGGTTCGGCAGGTGGAACAGGCTGGTGGAGCCGTGGATATTCATGTGGCGGGGCGCAAGGGTGCGGCTTATTTTCGTTTCGCGCGGCGCGAAGCCCAGGCCGCCTATGCCAATATCAGCGATAATGCCCGTTTCGAGGAAATCATTCCAGTCGCCCAGCGACTCATGGACGATTACGCGGCTCAAAAAATTGACGCGGTAAAAATTATTTATATGCGTTTTTTAAGTCTGGGTCAGCAGCGGCCGGTTTGCGTTGACGTGCTGCCTCTGACCGGCGTGGATAATGTGGCCAGGCCGGATTCGTCGGCTGCGCCTTCAGCTTCCGGGATGCGTGCATGCAGCGAGTATTTCCCGGAAGCGGGTGAACTGCTGGTGGAATTAGTGCCCACCATGGTTCGTGCCGCAGTCTTTCAGGCCTTTGTAGACGCATCTGTTTCGGAGCAGATCTCACGCATGATGGCGATGTCCGCGGCCACCGAAAATGCGGAATCCATGAACAGGCAGTTGACCAGCGAATACAACCGCGCCCGGCAATCGCAGATTACCAGCGAGCTGTCGGAACTTATGGGTGGTGTGGAGGCGCTCAAATAATTCTGTGCTCAATCACGCAGCCGGATATGGGCGTCCTGGTAACTAAAAATGTGGCTTCGGAACGAAGGTTCCTCCGGGTATGGCAACATAGGAAATTGGATTTAAAATCTGGAGTATATAATGGCGGCAACAGGCGTAATTTCCCAGGTGATTGGCTCGACGTTCGATGCCATTTTTCCGGAAGATAAACTTCCCAATATCTTCAATGCCATTCGAATTGAACACGATGGCGGCGAAAAGGGCGTGTCGGTCAATCTCACCGGGGAAGTGCAACAATTACTGGGAGGCGGGCGCGTGCGGGCCATTGCCTTAGGCACCACCGATGGTTTGGTGCGCGGTATGAAGGTAGTGGATACCGGTTCGCCCGTTACGGTGCCCGTCGGCACCGAGACCCTGGGCCGCGTATTTAATTTGCTCGGTGAACCCATCGATAAACGTGGGCCGGTCGCGGTGAAAGATCGCCGCAGCATCCATCAATTACCCCCGGAATTTCAGGATCTGGAACCCAAAACCAAGATTTTTGAAACGGGTATCAAGGTGATTGATCTGCTGGCACCCTATGTTCGCGGCGGAAAAACCGGCCTGTTCGGCGGTGCCGGCGTAGGTAAAACGGTAATCATTCAGGAACTTATCGCCCGTTTGGCCCGCTTTCATAGCGGCTATTCCTGTTTCGCCGGTGTAGGGGAAAGAACCCGTGAGGGTAATGATCTCTGGCTGGAAATGCAGGAGGCCAAAATCGGGGATACCGGCAAAAGCGTCATGGATCAGACCGTCATGGTCTTTGGCCAGATGAACGAACCGCCCGGCGCGCGTTTTCGCGTCGCTCTTTCCGCCCTGACCATGGCCGAGTATTTCCGCGATGAAACCGGTTCAGACGTGCTGCTGTTCATCGACAACATCTTCCGCTTTACCCAGGCAGGTTCCGAAGTTTCCGCCTTGCTGGGTCGTATGCCGTCCGCGGTGGGATATCAGCCGACACTGGGCACGGAAATGGGTGAGCTTCAGGAACGTATTACCTCCACGACCAAAGGTGCCGTTACTTCCGTGCAGGCCATTTATGTGCCCGCCGACGACTTAACCGACCCCGCTCCGGCCGCCGCCTTTACCCACCTGGACGCTTTTACCGTGCTCAGCCGCAGCATTGCTGAAAAGGGTATTTATCCCGCGGTGGATCCGCTGGAAAGCTCCAGCCGCATCATGGATCAGAACTACCTTGGCGAAGAGCATTATACGGTGGCTCAGATGGTCAAACGGGTGCTGCAGCGTCATAAAGATCTGCAGGACATCATTGCCATTCTCGGCGTCGATGAACTGAGCGAAGAAGATAAAATTACCGTCAGCCGAGCCAGAAAACTGGAACGCTTCTTCTCGCAGCCATTTTTTGTCGCGGAAGTGTTCACCGGCAAGACCGGATCGAATGTTAAGCTTTCCGAGACCATTCGCAGCTGCCGCGAAATTGCTGAAGGCAAATGGGACCACCTGCCCGAAGGCGCATTTATGTACGTAGGTACTGTGGAAGAGGCTGCGGAACAGGCCCGGCGCCAGGCGGATGCCTAAACCGCCCGGTCTGCACCGGGTGTGAACGGAAAATCCAGGCCGTGCGGAAACACATCCGTTCCCCGGTACCCAAGCAGTGTCTGGGCGGGACTAGGGTCATAAGGACACTCGGAATCGCCTGAAAACACGTACACAATTGCAAAGGCTTCGGAGGTTTGAACCGGCCACGCCCCTTCCACGACACGGATAAAAAAGTCGCGGCAGTCGTGATGACTCAGGTACAGGGCCCGGTGCGGGCGTGTCTGGGCCATGGTCTGGGCCTCGCGGGTGGTACGCGGCAGCCAGCCCAGCCGGGCGGCAATTACCTGCAAGCCCCGGCCTGCCGCCATCTTGCCCATCTGTTCGACACATACCTTGCTCAGAGCGTAATAATCCCGCGGTGCCGTCGGTGTGGCGGCCGTGGCCACCACACCATCCTGCATACCACCGGCCACCACCCGGAACGTGCTGGCCAGCAACACCCGCTTCACTCCGGCGGCCAGGCATTGTTCCAGCAGATAATACGTACCGATGATGTTGTTGGGCACCAGATGCGTCACAAAATCATGCACATCAGGCGTAGCTGCCAGGTGAATGACGGTATCCACGTCGGCGACGCACCGGGCCACCGCCGCCACATTCACCAGGTTGCCAATCATGGACTCACTTAAATCGGCGCTGTCCTGAAAATCAAAACCGCGGACGAAGTGTCCGCGTTTGCGCAGGGCCGCTCCCACTGTTCGCCCTATGGCACCCGCACTACCGGTAAGCGTGATGCGATGCGGTTGGCTGGCAGAAGTCAAGGCAGTCTCCATCATTGTCATTGTGCATCCATGGCCGTGCAGGCGTTCAGGTTGGCTTGATCATGGAGTGATCACACCCGCCGTCGGGCACGGCGGAGATTATCATAAGAGTGCGGTAAGGGCCGTTCAACCGGCGGATGCTCTCCCATGTCTTTTATGGTAAAATAAATCCCATGGAAGTCGTGGTCAATGGCCAAATCAAACAGGTTGTCGACGGTATATCGGTGCAGGAACTATTGGATCAATTCCAGATCAAGCCGATACGCGTGGCGGTGGAACGCAATCGTGAAATTGTGACCCGGAAGAAATTTTCCGCCACACGGCTGACTGCCGGCGACCAGATTGAAATTGTTACTTTTGTGGGTGGTGGGTAAGGGCTGGTGCCACGCAGGCTAATGGCGGCAACTTGGTGGAAGGTAATGATGGATAATAATGGATTAAAAATTGGATCTTACACCTTAACCTCCCGGCTTATTGTGGGTACGGGTAAATATACCTCGCTGGAATTGATGCGCGATTGTCATGCCGCCAGCGGGTCCAACTGCGTGACGGTGGCGGTGCGGCGGGAACGACTGGTGGATAAAACCTCGGGCCGTAATATTCTGGATTTTATCGATCCGGAAAAGTACATCCTGTTGCCCAACACGGCAGGCTGCTTTACCGCCGAGGAAGTGGTGCGCGTAGCCCGACTGGGGCGGGAAATGCTCACTGATTCGGGTTTTCGCGGGGCCGACTGGGTGAAGCTGGAATGTCTCGGTGATACCAGGACCTTGTTGCCTGAACCGGTGGGCACGCTGCAAGCACTGAAAACTCTGGTAGCGGATGGTTTTCAGGTGTTGGTGTATTGTTCCGATGATGTCATGCTCTGTAAGCGCCTGCAAGACGAAGGGGCCGCGGCGATTATGCCTGCCGGTTCGCCCATTGGTTCAGGGCAGGGGGTCCTGAATCCGAATGCCATTCGCATCATTCTTGAGCAACTCAAGGAGAAAAATCCAGATTATCCGGTGATCGTCGATGCCGGGGTGGGAACCGCCAGTGATGTGAGTCTGGCCATGGAACTCGGCGTTGATGGCGTGCTGCTCAACACGGCTATCGCCGGGGCTAAAGCCCCGTTGCAGATGGCCAAAGCCATGGGCCTGGCAACGCAGTCGGGGCGGCTGGCGTTTGAGGCAGGCAGAATTCCCCGCAAGCTCTATGCTACCGCGAGTAGTCCATGGGAAGGGCGAATCAACGCGTAAATCGGCGGACTGTTTGCATCGAAGACGTGGGCCCGGGCTCTGGGGGGTCCGGCACTTTATCCCGTATTGCCCGAAAAACTCAACGATTCTTCCAGCCAGTGATCTGTATGGGCTACCGTTTGGCGTTGCCGATGAGAACTTCGGCTGGCCCGGTGCTGCGCAACCGACACCAGCCAGGCGGCCAGCCATCGCGGCTGGACGTGGCCGTCCCCAAAAACTTTTGCCAGCATCTTCGCGATGCGCGGCGTGTGTGTTTGCAGCAGGATGTCATCCAGGGCACAAAAATGAATGGACTCGCCGGGGTCGCCCTGCCGGCCCGCCCGTCCGGCCAATTGCCGGTCGATCCGTGCAGCATCATTGACATCCGCCGCTATTACGTACAATCCGCCCGCACTGCGTGCGTCGGCATCGAGGCGGATGTCGGTACCGCGCCCGGCCATGTTGGTAGCCACAGTAATCTGGCCGCTGCGTCCGGCTGCGGCGACAATATTGGCCTCCTGGGCATAATGAACGGCATTTAAAACATGATGTGGCAGCCCTAGCTTGGTCAGTTGGGCGGACAGTGTCTCGCTGGCCGCTACACTGCGGGTGCCCACCAGAATGGGCCGTTTCTGCTGATGCAAATGCTCAATGATTGCAATCACCGCATCAAATTTATTCTTCTCCGTGGCAAACACCCGCAGGCCCTGGTGGCCGCGAATGCAGGGGCGGTGCGTAGGCAACACCACCAGTGGCCTTTGGTAAATATGCCACAGTTCACCCTGAACTTCAGCCAAGGTGCCGGACATGCCGCTTAAATGCGTATACAGGCGGAAAAAACGCTGGTAGCTGATGCGTGCCAGCGTTTCGCGCATAGCCTGAATTTCAACATTTTCCCGGGCCTGAATCACCTGGTGCAGACCATCATGCCACATGCGGTCCGGCATAAGCCGCCCGGTAAATTCATCCACAATAACGACCTTGGAATTCTGGATGACATATTGTTTGCCCGGATGGTAAAAATGGCGGGCCACCAGTACCTGTGTAAGAAGTTCCTCGCTGCGATGCTGCGAATGCCATAGGCCATGAAGCCCCTGGCGCTGGTCCGCCAGCCGGGTATGACCGCTCCGGGTCAATTCCACTTGCTTGCGAGTAGCATGAGGGGTGTAGTCCCGGCCCGGCTGAAAATTTTCGGCCATGGCAATCGCCTGGCGAAAGCAATCCATCTCATCGCGGTTGACTTGTCCGCCGGAAATGAGCAACGGGGTGATGGCTTCATCAATCAAAATAGAATCGGCCTCATCCACGATCGCAAAATAAAGGCCGCGCTGAACCAGTCTTCCGGCCAGGGCAAAGTCGATGTCGCGCAGCATGGCCCCGGCACCGCGGCCCGCCGGCCCCAACACCAGTTTGTCTCGCAGGAAATCGAAGCAAACTTCCTTGTTGGTACAATACGTAATATCGGCGGCATAGGACTGCCGTCGATGCGGTCCATCCATTCCTTCGCCGATATAATCCACGGTCAGGCCGCAAAAGCGGTACAGTTTGCCAAACTGCTCTGCATCCCGCTGTGCCAGGTAGTCGTTGACCGTAATGATGTGACAGCCGCGCCGCCGCCAACCCGCCATAATCGCCGGTAGTGTGGCGGTGAGCGATTTTCCTTCGCCGGTGGCCATTTCCACCAGAGATCCATCAAAAAGCGCCAGCGCACCGGCCACTTGCACTTCGTAGGGTTCTTCGCCGGTGAGGCGCAATGCCGCTTCCCGAATCCATGCTGCCGCATGGATGCGGTCTGCAGGCGTGTCCCGATTGCGGCAGAATATTTCCGCCGTTTCAGTTAAACGTTGTTGCAGTTGTGATTCAGTAAGAACCTGCACAGCGGCTCGTAATTGATGGACCTCCTTGGCTTTCCGCATATAAATATGCCGTCGCGGCACCATGCGCCGAACCATGCCAGCACCCTTATGCCAAAAAGCATCAAGGCCGCGCGGAATCGGCGGCGGAGCCTCCCACCGCCCGAGCATACGCCAAAGATCACTGGGTATTGTTGTCATTCCCACCATCCTGGGTGCAGATGCCCGGCTGGGTCACGCTTTGGCCGCCCTGACTTCATCCTATGCTCCGCCGTGGGATTCCAGGGCTCGCCGCAGCATGTCCACCAATTGCATTGCCAGAGATTCATCGGGCAAAGCCAGACGCATCTGCACACGCTGTCCCGGTAGCCACGCCACCGGTTCGCGGGGCTGTACTTCCAGCAGAAAAAACGGGGTGCCGGTTGCCAGTGGTTCATTCCGTTGCGGATTGGGAGCAAATGGTCCGCCACCGAGGTAACTTAAGGCTGCGGAAGGAAGGGTATTGCCACCGGCCGGAAATTCGCGGCGGATGACGGCGGGAACTGCCAGACCTGGCCGCCCATAAACTCGGATCTCGGTGTTGTGCGATCCGGCGCGAATAATGCGTCCAGCCCTGTTTTGGTCTGCCGCGCCGAAAACCAGCATGGTTTGCCAATTGGCAACGGTGCCCACTTGCTGCCCTCTGTGCAGGTATGCTCCGATATGCAGGTGCAGGCTGGGAGCAATCCAAGTGCCGGAAACGGGCGTCGAGAGCGTCAATTCAGAGATTTTACGGCGCAGCCGCACCAGCCTCTGGGCGATAGCTTGAATTTCACGGTGATAAATCAGGGCTTTGGCCGGGCTGCTGTCCAGAGCCTTGCGCCAGCGAACTTTGGCCGCATCCCAGCGGCCGACCAATGCGGCCAGTTCACTCTGCAGTGAAGGGTTCACCAACCGGAGTAACACCGTGCCGTTTTTTCCGGCCTGCACCAGCCGGCCACTGGGCAAAAAGCTTTCCAGAAAGCCGCTGGTCTGTACGTAGATGCGCCGTTGGGTTCTGGCTCTGGTCACCCCTTCCACCCGGCAATGATTCGGTAACGGAATCAACCCCACCGCTCCCGCCAGCAGCAGCACGGCGACCAGGCTTATCAGCACCGCCCGGGTCCGGTGCTGCAGCAGTTCCGGACTGTCCAGCAGGTACCATACACCGCGTCCCAGCGGCACCAGCAACCACACTGCAATCCCCGCGGTAGCCATTACCGCCAGCAGCAGCATAATTTCCGGATGGTTGTGCAACTCGCGCACCAGAAACAGCACGATCAGGCTGGAAACCAGCACCCGCACAATACCTGCCAGCAGCAGATAAACCACCAACCAGACCTTCTGCCCGGGCGTATCCGCCGGATTCACCATGTGTTCCAGACGAAAAGCGTATCGCTTGATCAGATACGTCGCATATTGAATGGACCTGCCGAACAGATTGGGTATTTCCAGCAGGTCCGACAAAATATAATATCCATCGTAACGAAGAAATGGATTGGCATTGAAAATCACCGTGGTGACGCTGGCGATGAACATGAGATTGTATGCAAAATCATGCAGCGTGGATGCCGGGCTGCTTAAAGCCCAGACCATGGCGGCTGCGGCAGCCAGCGCAAATTCCACCCACATGCCGGCCGCACCTACGATGGCCCGCTGCCAGCGGCTTTTCAGCAACCACGCGCTGGAGGCATCTACGTAGGGGACCGGTGTAAAAACCAGCAGCATCAGGCCTATCACATGCACCTCTCCTGAGGTGCCGTTTTGATGGCCGAATTTTTTACAGGCAATGGCGTGGCCCGATTCATGCACCAGTTTATCCAGCACAAAGGCTCCGTAGAGCAGCAGCCAATTGTCCGGCCTTAAAATATGTGATGCGCCGGCTAACGCTGCCCCCAGCCCCGGTCCGCGGTTTAAAAGGGTGTAAATCCCCGCCAGAATCACCGCCAGCCACACCACCAAGCCAGGCCATGAAAAGATCCAGCCGACCAGAAAAATACCTTTTTCCAAAATGGCGTCCGGGTCAAAAATTGGAATCCGCGGAAACAGCACGTTCATCAGTGCGTTCTGGAGTTCGCGCTTTTTACGCTTCTTGTAGCGTTCAAACATGCCGGCGGCATCCGGCGGCAACTCCGATTCCAGCAGGTTGTTGGAGGCTAGCTGTCCCAGTAAATCCAGGGCTTCGCCTTGCGTCGGGGCTTCATCTCCCAGCACCTTGCAGCAACTTTCCCATGCTTCCCGCAGCGTGCGCGTGCCATCCAGCAGGCCCATCAGTTGGTAGCCTGGCTGGGGCAGACTAAACGAGGCATTATTGGCCTGATCCAGCACCACATAACGTCGTTGCCCGCGGTACCTTTGCCGCACAATGTGTACGCTGCTGCGAATGCGCAGCTTTACGTCGGCCACGCGATACCAGGATTCATGGAATGTCGGCAACACGGGTGACATTAAAAGGGTTTGACTCCTAAACAAAATATTACCCGTCTTTTACCCGAAACCAGCGGTCCTTGGCAACTGCCCGCACCGGCAGGCGGATGAACTGGGTTTTGCGACGAATGGCCTGACCGGGTCTGACCCGGCACCCTTGCTACATTTTGGGAACACGGCATAATGCCCGCGGAGGGATGAGGGACGGGGTAGTGGCGCACTTGTGGCGTACTTGGCCGGCTGGGTAACGGTCCATGTCGCCAACACGATCGCTTGTGCCTTGGCCGCTGGTTAACCCGGCGTTGTGCCGTTGGCGTTTCATGCCTTCCCGCTACGTGTGAATAACCTCATCGTCCGGGAAGAAATGGTACTGTGGAGTATGTCTGGTGTTTGGTTCGCATTTATCAATTGCCGGAGGTCTGCACCATGCCATTGAGGAAGCTCAAAAATTAAATCTACAAACCGTACAGATATTTACTCGCAATCAGCAGCAATGGAAAAGCCCGGATCTTCTGCCGCAGGCCATTGCGGATTTCCGACAGGCTGCGGATGCCGCCGGTTTTTCCCAGCTCGTTGCGCATGATTCCTACCTGGTGAATTTAGCCGCCCCTGACCAGCAATTAAGGAACAAAAGTCTGGCGGCTTTTACGAATGAAATTCAACGCTGCGACACCCTGGGAATTCGCTATCTGGTAACCCATGGTGGATCGCATGGTGGTGCTGGCGAGGATGAAGGTTTATCTCGACTGACCGAATCGCTCCGGGCGGCTTTTGCCGCCACGCCCGGTTCCGCAGTCACCGTATGCCTGGAAACCACCGCTGGCCAGGGCAATGCACTGTGCTGGCGGTTTGAACATCTGGCACGGATCATACAGGACCTCGGCAAGCCCGCGCGAATCGGCGTTTGTGTGGATACCTGCCACATTCTTGCCGCTGGATATGACATTACCAGTGAGGCGGGCATGGCCAATGTATGGCAAGAATTTGATCGTGTGGTTGGACTGGATTGGCTAAAAGTCATGCATCTCAACGATAGCCTCAAACCTTGGGGCAGTCGGGTGGATCGCCATGCGCACATTGGCCGCGGACACGTGGGACTTGGCGCATTTCGGTTTATCTGTCGGCACCCGCAATTGCACCACATCCCAAAAATTCTGGAAACCGCCAAGGAAGATGCCCCCGATGGACGGCCATGGGATGTGATCAATCTAGAGGTACTGCGGGCGTTGGCGGCGAATAAGACGGTGAAATTCAAGAAGTTTTTCCAACCTGAAAAAAAAGCCGCCCTGACGTCTGCGGCGCAAAAACGTCCCTCGCTCCGGACGGGAAGCAAAAATGACTAAACTGGTTGTACCTCTCTTTGTTACCGCCGCAGCGCCGGCCATCACGGCGATGCCTCTGGCTGTGGCCGCCGGCGCGGACATGGTAGAGCTGCGCTGTGATCTGGCCGAAGCATCGGTAATTCGCCAGGTGCTGGCCGCTCGACGGAACGTCAAGCTCGGTGATGGGCATCTGGGCGTCATTCTGACTATCCGCTCGGCTATGGAGGGCGGCGGCTTTGTCGGCAGCGATGACACGCTGGCTGGGTTATACCAGCAGGCCATGCTGGGACCGGATGCGCCCGAATTGGTGGATGTCGAACTGCAGGCCTGGCGACGATCGTCGGCCATTCGCAACATTTTGACGAATGCAACCGGTCCGCGCGGCAGCCCGGGTTCCCAATTGATTGTTTCCAACCATGATTGGACGGGGTGCCCTCCCGATCTGGATGCGGTCCTGACCGCCATGCACGAAGTAGACACGGCTGTGATATTCAAGCTGGTATGGAAGGCTCACACCATCCTCGACGGGGTGCGGGCATTGGCGCTTTATGCACGCCACGCATCTGGCGATGCACGCCAATTTTTATGCCTGGCCATGGGGGAGCCGGGGGTGATATCCCGTTTGCTGGCCGCCAAATTTGCCGCTCCCTTTAACTTTGCCACCGCCGAATCACAAGGCGGCAGCGCTCCAGGTCAGCCATCGCTGGCGCAACTTAAAAACCTGTACCGCTGGACCAGTCAGCGCAAGAGCACCATGGTGTTTGGCGTTGTCGGCTGGCCGGTAGGGCATTCCATCAGCCCCGCCATTCATAACGCCGGCTTTGCGGCCATTGATTTTGACGGCGTCTACGTGCCACTGGCCGTCGAGCCGGAGTACGATAAATTTTGCGACGCCCTCGACGCAATCCGGCAATGCCCGGGCTTGAATCCGGGGGGAGTCAGCGTAACTATTCCGCATAAACATCATGCCCTGCGTTACGTATTAGGGCGCGGCGGTACAGTGGACGATATGGCCCGGCACATCGGAGTGATCAATACCATTTTATTCGCCCCAGATGGCAAGCTTACTGGCCTGAACACTGATTATGCCGGTGCTCTCAACGCCCTGACCGGTGCCATGGGGGTGGATCGGCCGGGGCTAAGGGGCAAACGGGTGGCGGTCCTCGGTGCGGGAGGTGCGGCACGGGCTATAGTGGCGGGGCTGGCGGCATGGGGGGTTGACGTAACCATTTTCAACCGCGGAATCGATAAAGCGACCGCACTGGCGGCTGATTTTAACGGCCGCACTGGCATGGTTTGCGCTGTGCCGATGGAACGGCTTCGCGAGCACGTATATGACATCTATATCAATTGCACCCCAGTGGGAATGAGTCCGAATACGGCTTCGTCGCCGGTGCCGGTAGATATGCCGTGGAACAGCCAGACCGTTGTGTTTGACACGGTTTACAACCCCCATGAAACCCAAATGCTGCAATTAGCCCGATCCAGAGAGGCCGTGGTGGTGCATGGCGTAGAGATGCTGATTCAGCAGGCTCTGCTGCAATTTACCGGTTTTACCGGCCAGCCCGCCCCGGAGTCGGCGATGAGGCAAGCAGCGCTGGCGGCGTTGAGAAGTGGATAAAGCCATGGCCAAGTTATTTTTGAGCGAGGCCTATGCGTGCGTGGCATGCATACCCCTTTTCATTAAGGCCGATGGGGCACGCTATTTTGATCAGACTGTTGGATGAACTGAGCCATCTTGGCAGCCTGAGATGCGGTCAGGTTAGGGTTGCCGATATCCAGCGTGTTTCCATTGGCGTAGCGGAATTGCCAGCCGGAGGGCGTACGTGTTTCGACCGGGCCCAAAGGGCTGGAGATACTGTGCGTCGCTATCAAAAAAATAAATAAAATCACCATGGCCCCCAATATGAACAGCACGAACCCGATTATCCCGGCCGGTCCGCTGGCTTTTGCTGGCAACACTGGGGCCATCTGCCAGACTGGGGTTCCGGCCATGGGAAAGGTCTGTGGAACCACCGGAAGCGGGGCTCCGCAGCCCGTGCAAATTCCCGGCGTGGTGGAAGCAAATCCTCCACCACCGATGGGCACGCCACAATAGCCACATTGCGACATGGGATTTCCTTCGCTTCGTGCTGCCGGCCGCAGCCGTGTCGCCAGTTAGACCTGCAATCGGCCTCAAAGCCCGTTATTTTAATCTGCCCTGCCCAGCAACACAAAGTCAAGTCCGGCAGCGTGATCTCAACCGGAATGCCAGGCACACCCTGCCGACGGGCTGATAATCGGAGGTGGGCGACATCCACCGCCCGACGCCTCTGATGAGTTGTCCGGTCCGGACATTTTTTGCCCAGCGAGTTCCATCAACAGCGGTCCGATCTGCTCGTATGGCACCTCTGTTATCGCCCGGGCCAAACAAATTGGAATCGGTGGCCGCGGTGTTCTCAAAAGTCAGCGCCGGGGAATCCACAAAATAGAGGCTGGTTTTGGGGGAGTGGTGCACTGTTTGATGAAGATGATTATTGCCCGTAGGATATGGTTTGGAAGATGGGTTCAATGATTGGAAACTCCGGTGAAAAATTTGTGTGAAGCCATTGTTTTTCAGGCAAAAGACTCGATAGCTCACAGACAATTTGACCTTGGCACCTGCGGTGCGGATGAGATTGTTGTTAAAACAGCATACACCATGGTGTCACCGGGAACGGAACTGCGCGTTTTGAGCGGCCATTATGGTGCGGAGGGCCATTACCCCATGATTCCGGGGTATTGCGTGGTTGGACAGGTAGTGGAAGTGGGGGTGGAGGTGAAGGGCTGGCAAGTGGGCGATTGGATTACGGGGCGCAATCCGAAAGCAATTGCCGGCATTAAGTCGCAATGGGGTGGGCAGGCATCCATGCACCTCTATCGCACGACTGGTGAAGATCGTCCCGTATTGCTGCCGAAAGGCGCGGAACCAAGAGATTACGCCATCGCGGAAGTAGCCGCGATCAGCCTGCGCGGCGTAGAAGCTGCCCACCCTGTTCCGGGAGAAACAGCCGTGGTCATTGGACAGGGAATGATCGGAGCTTTTTCGGCTGCCTGGCTTGCCAGCCGCGGTTGCCGTGTCTGTGTGGTTGACTTAGAAGAAGCTCGTTTGGAACGGGCCTTAGGTTTTGGAGTCGCTGCCGCGTTTTCCGCCCGCGACCCGCATGTCGCCGAACGGGTGGGCGTATTTTGCAACAGTGGTGCGGATATTGTCGTGGAAGCATCCGGGGTTATTTCCGGCGTGGAACTTGCCTATAAAATGGTTCGGCGAAAACCCCAAGCATACGGCACACAATATGTGAAGGAGCCGATCCACTTCTACCATGGGGACTGGCCGCGAGTTGTCATGCAGGCCAATTACATTGATCAGATCACGATGAACCCGTTTGGTTTCATACCGGGCGAGGCTGCCATTATTATCAGCCCTTTCGACCGTGGCGTGGAAGACCGGCAGGCAGCCGTGGAGGCTATACGGACAAAGCGTATTAATCCGGCGCACTTCATGGATCTGATTGCACCTTACAGGCAAGCTGCTGAGGCGTATGCAAGCCTGCGTGAGCGAACGCGATTTTCGGCGATTTTCGATTGGAGCGGTGCACCGCAGGCCTGATGGCGGACTCCTGCGGGGGCGTGCAAGCGAAACAATAATAATACCGTCAGAGTCGGTGGGGATCCGGTAGATTTTTCGTGATTTCGCCATCATTATGATGTAGTTTTTTGAGATAGGACATAACATAACATGACACAATTGTTCAATGGTCTGGGGATGAACTTGGGCAATCTTTCGCGGCTTTCGAGAGCCAAAACCCGCTCGATTAGTCCGGAGAATTTTACCGGAGAAAAAGGTAAAGCCGGCATGTCCATGGATGGTCCAGCCGCATCGGCCGCTCGCGACCTTGGCCAGGGCTGGAAGATATCACCCTACATCAAAATCGCCGCCGGGCAGACTTTCACACTGGCCGAAATCAATGGCTCCGGCGCTATCCAGCAGATATGGATGACACCGGGAGGCCACTGGAGATTTTCCATCTTGCGGATCTACTGGGATGACCAGACTGTGCCATCGGTGGAATGTCCGGTGGGAGACTTTTTTGCCTGTGGGTGGAATCGATTTTCGCCGCTATCATCGCTGGCGATCTGTGTGAACCCCGGCAGCGCGCTGAATTGCTACTGGGAAATGCCGTTTCGTCGCAAGTGCCGCATCACCATGACAAACGTCGCCGATACGGAAATGAGTCTGTATTACCAGATCAACTATACGCTTACGGATGTTCCGGAGGACGCGGCCTATTTTCACGCCCAGTTCCGAAGGGTCAATCCGCTGCCCTATAAGCAGGTGTACACCATTTTGGACGGTGTGACGGGCCAGGGACAATACGTTGGCACGTACATGGCATGGGGGGTGAATAACAATGGATGGTGGGGCGAAGGAGAGATCAAGTTTTTCATGGATGGCGATGGTAAGTTCCCGACCATTTGCGGCACCGGGACGGAGGATTATTTCTGTGGCAGCTATAATTTCGAAAATAAGGCAACCCAGCAATATCAGGAATTCAGCACGCCGTATGCCGGACTTTCACAGGTGTTAAGGCCCAACGGTCTGTATGAGTCGCAGCAGCGTTTCGGGCTGTATCGGTGGCACATCATGGATCCGGTGCGTTTTGAGCAGAACCTGCGGGTGACGATTCAGGCGTTGGGGTGGCGATCCGGTGGGCGATATTTGCCCTTGCAGGATGATATCGCATCGGTCGCTTACTGGTATCAAACCTTGCCGACGGCGTCCTTTCCGCCGTTGCCGGGACGTGATGAGTTGGAAGTAAATTAGTTTTGACAACAAAAATAAGGAGTTACCTATGACTGCCAAAACATTGGCCTGGCCAGTACTTAAATCTTATCCGCAAAGCCATCTGGCACATATTGCCATGCCGGTGGGGGGGATCGGAACGGGAACCATTTCCATTGGTGGGCGTGGCAACCTGCGCGATTGGGAAATTTGCAATCGCCCGGCCAAAGGCTTTGATCTGGTGCAGGGCCGGCAGGCAGGGTGCTTTTTTGCTTTGTGGACCAAAGATGTTTCTGGAAAAACCGTGACGCACGCGCTGGAGGGCATCATTGGTCCGGAGCAATATGACGGAAAAGGGCATGGCTCCTGGACGGTCAATGCCTCGCTGCCGCGATTTCGCAAGTGTGAGTTCCATGCCGCCTATCCGTTGGCGCAAGTGAGCATGTCGGATCCGGCCGTTCCCTTGCACGTGCGATTGGAAACATTCAATCCGCTGATACCCGGGGATATTCAATCCAGTGGAATTCCGGTAATGGTGTTGCGCTTTGTGCTGATAAATCGTTCGTCAAAACCGGTGGCGGCATCGATTTGCGGCTCGCTGCCAAATTTCATCGGAGCCGATGGCCGGCTGACTCCCAACAAGCAATTCGAAGGCTATGAAAGTTATGAGGCTCAAGCCCGCGAAAACCGGAATGTTTTTAGAAAAGATTCCAAGGTGCAGGGGCTTTACATGTATTCCGAAGGCTTGGAAAAAACCGCTCCGCAACGGGGCAGCCTGGCTTTGACTACCACCGCCAGAGGCCAGGTAACGTACCGGGAGGCATGGGGCAAACTGGGTTGGGGCAACAGCCTGCTCGATTTTTGGGATGATTTTTCCAGTGACGGACGCCTTGAAACCCGCCAACGTGATGGCCAGCAGGATCCTCGAGCTTCGCTGGCGGTACCGGTGCAAATTCCCGCAAAATCCAGTAAAAGCGTGACGTTTATGATTGCCTGGCATTTTCCCAATCGCAGCGGCTGGGCCAAGCTGCCCGATGCGCCACCGGCGGCCACTGATGCCGGCGGTCAGGGGAAGCTGATTTCCGAAGAGGTAGGCAATTATTATTGCACCCAATATGCGGATGCCTGGGATGTGGCGCAGCGTACCGCCCAGGACTTGCCGCGGTTAGAGGCAAAGACGGTGGAGTTTGTGGAGGCGTTTTGCGGTAGTGACTTGCCGGAGGTGGTAAAAGAAGCGGCTCTGTTTAATTTAAGCACGCTTCGCACCGAGACCTGCTTTCGCACCGCCGATGGGCGTTTTTTTGGCTGGGAGGGGTGCCATGATCTGGGCGGATGTTGCCATGGATCATGCACGCATGTATGGAACTACGAACAGACGACGCCGTTTGTGTTCGGCCCGTTGGCCAAGTCGATGCGCGATACAGACTTTACTCAAGCTACGGGTGATACAGGTGTGATGAGTTTTCGGGTGGGTCTGCCGATACTTGGCAATGCCCGGGAATGGAAAGGTGCCGCCGCGGACGGCCAAATGGGCACTTTGATGCGACTGTACAGGGAATGGCAGCTTTCAGGGGATGATGATTTTCTGAAAAAATGTTGGCCCAGCGCCCGTAAAGCAATCGAATTCTGCTGGCTGAAGCATGGATGGGATGGTGATCAGGACGGTGTGATGGAGGGATCACAGCACAATACGATGGATGTGGAATATTTTGGCCCGAATCCGGAGGTGGGCTTCTGGTATCTGGGGGCGTTGCGGGCGGTGGAGGAAATGGCTCGTTATCTTGGAGAAGAGTCCTTCGCGCAAAAATGTCACGATCTTTTTGTTCGCGGTTCGCACTGGATGGATACCCATCTTTTTAATGGCGAATATTATGAGCAGCACATTGTGCCGCCTGCGGATACATCGGCGATACATCCGGAGCTGATGTGGAATATCGGAGAGAGAGACCTGCACAATCCGATGCATCAGATTGGCGCGGGTTGTCTGGCGGATCAATTGGTGGGACAGACGATGGCGCATGTGCTGGGTCTGGGAGATCTTTCCAATCCCGAGCATGTTAAAAAGGCGATGCAGTCGCTGATGAAATATAATTTTAAGTCATCGATGTTTGGCCATTTCAATCATCTACGCACGTATGCTCTTAATGAAGAAGGGGGAATGCTGGTATGTACGTACCCCAGAGGTCGAAGACCGCAATTTCCTTTTCCCTACTGCAATGAAGTCTGGAGCGGCTTTGAATACGCTGCAGCGACGGAACTCATCTATGCCGGTCGCATCGGCGAGGCGGTTAAAATCGTGAAAACGGTCCGTGCCCGGCACGATGGCAGAAAGCGCTCTCCATTTGATGAACCGGAATGCGGGCATCATTACGTGCGGCCCATGGCGGCATGGGGAACTGTGCTGGCCCTGACCGGCTTTCATTATTCAGGCGTAACGGGAAACATGGTGTTCAATCTGCCGGCGGAAAAATCAGCAAACTGGTTTTGGTCCACCGGATATGCCTGGGGTACCGTGGTGATCAAGAAAAAATCCGGCGGCTCCGCTGAGGCAACCCTGTCCGTTTTGGGAGGCACGGTGAAGATAAAAGCGGTGAAACTGGCCAATTTCGGGAAAACCGATCTGGATCGGGTGCGATTGATCGGCCCTGGCAGCCCGTTGCGGCTTAATATTTGCCGGAACTCCTGCTGAACCGGAAATTTATCTTTGCAGGCCGCTTGGATTATTCGCCGGGTTCGAGTACCGCCATGAATGCTTCCTGCGGAATTTCGACCCGTCCGACCTGCTTCATGCGCTTTTTGCCTTCTTTCTGTTTTTCCAGGAGCTTGCGTTTTCGGCTCACATCGCCGCCATAGCATTTGGCGGTGACGTTTTTGCGCATGGCGCTGATGGTTTCCCTGGCAATAACCCGAGACCCGATGGCTGCTTGCAGGGGGACTTCGAAGAGGTGACGGCCGATTTCCGCCTTGAGCTTGCGGATAATGGCCCGACCACGACTTTCAGCCTTGGATTTGTGAACAATCAAACTTAGCGCTCCGATGGCCTGGCCGTTGACGAGAATATCCATACGTACCAGATCATCGGCCTTGAATCCCAGGAAGTTGTAATCCAGGGTGCCGTAACCGCGGGTGGCGGTTTTCAGGCGGTCAAAGAAATCAAAAATAACCTCCGCCAGCGGCAGGTCATATTCGAGAATCACGCGCTGCGGTCCAATGTATTCCGTCTTGCGGTAAATGCCCCGGCGATCCTGGCAGAGCTTGGAAATATCCCCGATATTTTCGCCGGGGATAATGATATTCGCTCGAATCATCGGCTCGCGAATTTCCTTAAGTTTGCTCAGATCAGGCAGTTCAGAGGCGCTGTCAATCGTTTTGACGGTATCATCGTTGAGCACCACTTCATAAGGCACGGTAGGGGCGGTTTGCACCACTTGCACTTTTTGTTCCCGTTCCAGCCGTTCCTGCACAATTTCCATGTGCAGCAATCCCAGAAATCCGCAACGAAAGCCAAAACCCAAGGCGTCGGAATTTTCCGGCTCAAAAGTGAAGGAGGAATCGTTGAGACGCAGACGCTCCAGGGCCTCTCGCAGTTGGGTGTACTGTGTATCCGAACCGGGGTAAAAATCGCAGTAAACCATCTGCTTGGGGGGGCGGTACCCCGCAAGGGGTTCAGCAGCCGGATTGTTGACATCCGTCACCGTATCACCGATGGTGACATCGCCTAAAGCTTTGATGTTGGCCACAAAAAAACCGACTTCTCCCGCGGACAGATCGGGCACGGCTGTAGTTTTGGGCGCAAATTTTCCCATTGCGGTAATTTGATAAACGCGCTGCTGGCCCATCATGCGAATTTTCTGGCCCATGCTTATGCGGCCACTCATGACCCGGACGTAAACAATGACTCCGCGGTACTCGTCATATTTGCTGTCAAAAATCAGGGCTTGCAGCGGCAGGTTGGCATCGCCCTTGGGGCCGGGCAATTTGAGACAGATAGCCCGGAAAAGATCGTCGATGCCCAGGCCGCTTTTGGCGGAAATACGCACGCAGGAAAGAGCGTCTATGCCCAGCACCTGCTCCATTTCTTCGGCCACTTCATCGGGCCGGGCGCTGGGCAGATCAATTTTGTTGATCACGGGAATGATTTCCAGTCCCGCTTCAATCGCGGCGTAGGCATTGGCGACCGTCTGGGCCTGTACACCTTGCGTGGCATCTACCACCAACAGGGCCCCTTCGCAGGCCTGCAGGGCTTTGGCCACCTCATAGTGAAAATCGACGTGGCCGGGGGTATCAATCAGGTTCAGCATGTAATCTTCACCATCGAGTTGATACCGGACCGAAACGGCGCTGGCCTTGATGGTGATGCCGCGTTCACGCTCCAGGTCCATATCATCTAGAAACTGGGCCTGCATTTCGCGTTCGGTGATGGCACCGGAACGTTCCAAAAGCCGGTCCGCCAGGGTGGATTTACCATGATCTATGTGAGCGATGATACAAAAGTTACGTATTTTCATTGAAGATTCAACAGCCTTGCCTCGGGAAAACCAGAAGAATGATAACCGATTTTGCCCAATAGCGCAAGCGAAAGGGCGACCAGTCTGCAGGTGCGGCCAGGCCTGCCATCTTAAGGCTCAGGTTTTGATGCCTTCGAGCATGACCACGGCCAGGGGAGTAAAGATCAGCACCGGCAGCCATGCCCCCACGATTGGCGAAACCGCCGTGCCGGCCAGTTGGAACAGCACAAACGTGGTGATAAAGCATATGCCGGTAACCATCGTGCAGGCCAGCATGTTTTTGATCAGTGCTGCGGGTTCGCGGGTCAGCAGAAACGGTATACCAATCAGCAGCATGAGCAAGTTGACAATCAACTGCGTGAATCGAGTGTACATGATTTTTTCCAGGGCATCGCGGGTGGAAGGGGGGCTGTCCATCATCAGCCGGTCGATTTGAGCGGTGGAAAGATAGTCGACGGTTTTCTTGGCGAAAATAAGTTTGAGTTGATGAGGATTCAGCGGTGTATAGTAGATCATCTGGTGTTCCGGTTGGGGGGTTTCATGTGGATCCAGACTTTTCAGATCGTTGATTTGCGTCACGTGGGTCATAAGCCAGCCACCGGGATGCGGCCCTTCCCCAATATTGTTTTTCCATACCGCGCGGCGGGCGATGATTCTTGAAATGGGCAGTCCGGCCTTGTTGCGTTGGATAATTCGAACGTGGGTTAAAGTTTCGGTTGCGGGATTGTAACGCGAAGCGAGGACCAGAGAATTGTCGCTTTCCGGTATGAAGTAAATTGGCTGCGGATGCAGCGTGGCGGCATCCACTTCGCTGTGGGTGCGCAACAGCTTGTTGATATTATTCGGCATGAGCACTTCCTGATCCAGAACCACCAGCATATTAAAGCCGATAGCACAGATGATGATGGGCACGGCCACGCGATAAAGCGAAATGCCGCTGGCCAATAGGGCGGTAAGCTCCCGGTTGCGCGTCATGCGGAACATGGTAAAACCCGCCGCCAGCAGTGGAATAACACCGCACACCTGCTGAAAAATCAGCAGCGTGCGATACATGTAAAAGCTGGATATTGCGCCCATCAAACTCATAAAAGACGACCAACTGCCGGCATGGGCCGCAGCCTGGGCGTGCGTAAACTGATCAAAATTGACAATCAGATCCAGGAGAATATAAAGTCCCACCACCACTGTAAAAGCCAGCAGGTAGTTAAACAGAAAATTGCGGACAATATAACGATCAATCAAACGCATCATACATCCAGTAACGGCAACGCAGCAGCACCAAGGCTATTTTCGCAGGAGCTTGCTGTAAACGATAAGGTTCAATAGCAAAATAATGCCATTGCCCATCCAGATCACCCATAATCCGGGCATGGCCGATCCGGTGGTTCGCACCACCATGGTGCGCCCGGTGGTAATCAGCAGAATAAGAATCATCGCCGGGAAAAAACCGACTACAAATACCGCCAGTGGATTGTGGCCCTCCAGCAAAATACCCAGAGCTGCCCCGAGCATGACCAGCACCAGGCACGAAAATGCAAACGAACGCCGGCTTTGCACTTCCGATTCAATGATATGGTCGAGTTTGCTGATGTGTCGGGCGATCTGGGCTTTTAAATTGGTTATTGTCGGAGACTCCGCCACCCGCACCGGTGCCAGCCCGATGCGGGGCGCCGCCGGAACAGTGGCAAACTGCTGCGGAATGGCCAGTTCATTGAGCGCAATGGTGGCCGGTCCGGCATGGAACCCCTTGCCAATGGATGGGTTATTCATGCGCACGTTTCCTGAGAGGGTAATGGAACCGCTGATGGGATCCGTAGCGTTCCTGCCGCCATGAAGTGTAAGCGCGGCGAACTCCGCGGTGTAAATCACGGAAACCTGTTGATGCCTGTAAACCCACACGCGAATTGCTTTGTTGCCGCTGGCGGCCAAACAAAAAACATCAGACGGGTTCACAAATGCCGTCGGGGCATAAACCACAATATAATCGGCACGGGGATCTATGCGATTAAAGCGAAGAGCTTTTTTCGGGGAGTATTGCAGCAAATAGTTATTTCCTACGGCGGCAAATCGCTGCAGCCGGTCGAGATTGCTTTTGAGTGCGGCAATGGGTCTGAATTGGTAAGGGTCCTTGTGGAGCCGTTCTAACTTGGTGATGCTGAAAAACTTGGGGACGTTTTGCAGCAACGACCCGATGACATAGGGTTGGCCATCAGCCGGCAGGTAACGCACCGTTCCCCGGAGTTGCCGGACACTATTGGGATCGAAAGCAGTTCCATCATCCAATTGCACGGCTACATCCACCTGGTTGCTGGCCGGCACTTTGTCAATGAGCACATTGGCGGCCTTGGCCAGCACCACCGCGGTCGGCTTGCCATTGGTCAATGTGGTCGCTGCCAGGCCGCGAAGTTGAAGAATGGTACGCCGCACACCCTGGGGCGGCTGAAGCGCCTTGGGAACTGGAATCCGGTAGGCCTGATTGGCATATACGACCATATCGCCCACCTGGAATGGTTCATGTTTGTCCAGATGATCCAGGAGAACAGAGGCTACATCGCTTTGAATGGCATGGGACGATTTTTGTAGAAATATCGGTACCACAAAGTCAACAAAGGCCAGGTCAATCGCCGCCACCGCCAGTCCCAGCACCAGCGCCGGCACCAGTAAAAATTGAAAGCTGATTCCACTGGCTCTGGCCCCGGTGATTTCATTGTCTGTACTTAACCTCCAATAGACCATGACTGCCGCAAAAAGGGCCGCCAGCGGGATGGAATAGGCCAGCATCGCCGGCATAAGATCCATCAATACCCGCATGAGTTGAATCAATGTCAGCCCCTGTCTGGTCAACGGTTTAAAGGTGCCGCCAAACGCCAGAATGGTGGTAAGAACGCCGGTGGTCAGCACAAAAATGCGCCCCAGTTCACGCAGAAAGTACCAATGCAATGTTTTGATGATCATGATTCTTAACCAAATGCCCTGGTTTCGAGAGACGCAACCATTTTGACCAGACCGCCTAAAGCTTCATGTTCCAGCGGTTGAAACTTCCAGCCCCCGGGCCAATAACGTTGCATAATTGCCGCCAGTTCCGTCTGGCCGCCCATGGTATAAATTGGATTACAAATAGAATGGATCTTCGCCAGCCGTTCCAAACGCTCTTGGCTGGTTTGAGCCAGCGCCACGATTGCCGCTTGCAGCATGGCGCAGCGATCGGTGGCCAAAGTCAGGTTTTTAAATGCCGCAGCGCGATTCTCCATGCTGGTACGATCACCTGCCAGATATGGCTGAAAGCTTACCGGAGCCATTGGAGCTGCGTCTGCAATGGGAGCGGTATTAGGCGTTGTCGGCACCAGTTGCCGACCGATTCGCACGGTGAGTTTGGCAAACGCTTTAGCCGAAAGATCCCGGAACATATTTTCGTGCAGCCATTTCATGGTGGATCCGCCGGCGGCAATGGTGCTTACCGCCAGCCAGCGCCGTGGCATGTACTTACCAGGCCCCAGCGGTCTGGTGAGAATGTCGGGTGCGGGCTTGGGCGTCTTGAGGCACAGGGCCAACACATCGCTGGAGCCGGCACTGTGGACCAGAGTACCAGGTTGGGCGGATGTGGCCACCATGGCGGCACTGGTATCCACCAACGAAGCAAAGACCGGTGTATCGGCAGGAATGCCCAGCCGTTCTGAAATTGGTGTCAGCGTCCGGCCCGCAACTTCATCAGCGAACAATATCTCCGGCAGTTGCGCCATTTTAATGCCCACCGCCTGGCATAATTCCGCGGACCATCCGGCCAAGCTTATGGATTCGTACAATCCTAAAAACGCCGCCTGGGAAGGGTCTATCGTCCACTTTCCTGTCAGGTGATGCACCAGCAATGTAGTGGGTTGCCCGATTCGGGCGATCTGTTTAAATCGTCCCGGTTCGCGCTGTTTAATCCATAACAGCGATGTGGATGCCATACCGCCGGGAAACGGCCGATTCCCCGTAATGTTCAAGTGCCTCTCCGCCCCGACTCGTGTTTCCAGTTCGCAGGCCTGTTGCATGCTGCGCCGATCCTGGTGGGTAATGCAGCCGACGATCGGTTGACCTTGCTTATCCAGTGCCACCAATCCTGGTGAAAATGTATCCAATGCAATAGCGTCAAGCTTTTTATGGGAGGTCATGGCTTGGCAGATGGCCTTTTCAAAGGCTTCCAGCAATCCGGTGGCTGGCACTTCCACTTTGCTGGACTGTAACACACTCATCACGGGAATATGGGCGAAATCTTTCAGGCGGCCATTTTTGAAATAGCCCGCCTTGATCGAAGATGAACCCACATCTATTGCCAGAATTCGCACGATGATTCCTTTTTAGCCGATGGTATCGTCTGTTTTCGCGATACCTGGTCAGTCAGGACTTCAGCCATTGCAGTACCGCAGGTAGCATATCCGCTCCCGATTGATGCGGTCCAGGCTCCAACCAGTGTATGCTGGAAAAGCGCTTCAGCCAGGTACGCTGCAGCTTGGCCAAATGCCGCGTCTTTATTTTAATCGCTTCAGTGGCATCTTCCAGCGTGCAGCCGCCGGAAAGATAATCGAGTATCTGCCGGTAGCCCACTGCGCTGGCCGCTTCGGCCGAAAGAGTTTTGTCACCGGCTGCCAGCGCCTGCACCTCCGCCACCAGCCCGGCGGTGATCATAGCCTTGACGCGCCGGTTAATCCGGCCATTTAAATCCTCACGAGAGCGCCGAATACCTATCCATAATATGGAATCATCTCCCGGCCGGGCGGACCATTGCGTCTGCAATTCACTGATGGGCCGGCCCGTGGCATGAAAAACTTCCAGGGCACGAATAATGCGGCGCAGGTCGTTGGGGTGTATTTTCTCCGCGGCCGCGGCATCCACCTCCTGCAATTCCCTATGTAGACTCGCGGTTCCCTCCTGCGTAGACCGCGTCTGCAACGCGGTGCGAAAGGCTGCATCCGACGCCGGTCCGGCAAACAATCCCTCCAGCAAAGCTCGCAAATAAAGTACCGTTCCGGTTGCCAGAATCAGCGGCTGGTGGCCACGGCGATGCTCCTCCAGCATCGGCCCGGCGAGTTGCACAAATCGGGCGGCGGAAAATGTTTCCCAGGGGTCAGCCACATCAATCATCAGATGCTTGATCCGCTGCCGCACCTCCCGATCCGGCTTGGCAGTGCCGATATCCATGCCCCGGTATACCTGCATGGAATCCACCGCCATAATCGTGGTGGGCTGGCCCCTGGCTGTCGGCCAAGCCGCCAGCGCTTCGGCCAGTTCCGATTTCCCCGAGGCAGTGCAGCCGACGATAACAATGATGGGCGTTTTCATAATCGATGGCATGATAACGGCTCGGCGGTCAATATGCAGCCTGGCAAAGGTCGGCGATCGGGAATGATCGGCCATCGCCGTAGTGTCGCTGCTGTACTTAACGGAAAATGTTGAGTATGATCCTGAGGCTTGAGTGGTCGGCCCGAACAGGACTAATTTCAGGAGTTGTTTTGCATGCCGGAGCCAGTTACTACCTCTTCCTCAAATGTTGCCGGACTCCGAGACGTGGTGGCTTTAAGTTCAGACATATGTTCCATCGAAAATGGAGTGCTGACTTATCGGGGCATCACCATCGACGAAATGGCGAATCATGGCACCTTTGAAGAAGTGATCTACCTGCTGTGGCATGGCCGTCTGCCAAACCGATCGGAACTGGCTGAATTCAAGGCTGGATTGGCTTCCCAGTCACAGGTCCCCTCCGGGCTTCTGGCTCTGATGAAATCGTTTCCGCGTCGCATTACACCCATGGAGGCGTTGCGTACCGCCGCCAGCGCCATGGGCATGTTTGATCCGGAATCAGAAGATAACTCCCCAGCCGCCAACCATCGCAAAAGCATTCGTATTCTTGGCCAAATGGCGGGTATAGTCGCCGCCTACGATCGTATTCGCAACGACCGCGCACCGGTCGATCCGCGCCACGATCTGGGCCTGGCCGGCAACTTTTTGTTTATGTTGCGCGGCACTGCACCTGAACCGTTGGCGGTTCGGGCCTTGGATAAGGCTTACATCCTGCATGCGGATCACGAACTTAACGCCAGTACCTTTACCGCCCGCGTCTCCGCCGCCACGCTCACGGATATGCACTCAGCCATTACCGCTGCGATCTGTGCTCTTAAGGGACCATTGCACGGCGGAGCCAATGAGCAGGTTATGAAAATGCTCAATGAGATCGGTACCGTAGCCGCGGCCGAACCATACATCCGCAACCGCCTGGCCGCAGGCGAAAAGATTATGGGGTTTGGCCATGCGGTTTATAAGGACGGTGATCCCCGGGCCAGGCATCTGCGGGAGATGTCTCGCCAGCTTGGAACTTTGACCCGGCAGGAACAGTGGTACGAAATGTCTGTTAAAATCGAGCAGATTGTCGTCGCCACCAAAGGCCTTAAACCCAATGTCGACTTTTACAGCGCCTCGGTCTATCATTATCTCAGCATTCCTTCAGACCTTTTCACGCCGATCTTTGCGATCAGCCGCACCAGCGGCTGGATTGCCCACATTTTGGAACAGTATGCCCACAATAAACTCATTCGACCTCGGGCGGAATACATCGGACTGCGCAACCAGCGTTGGATTCCGATGGCGGAGCGGTAAAAAAATGGCTGGTGGGCCAAGACTGATTGCTATGGCGATTGGCGAGTAGAGCTGGCTTGGATGGACAAATCATGAACGTATTGGTGGTTGGACCGCATCCGGATGATCAGGAGCTGGCGATGGGCGGTACGATTGTGCTTCTTCGCCAGGCCGGCCACCGCGTGATACTCCTGGATATGACCGATGGAGAGCCTACCCCATTTGGATCGCCTGAGTTGCGAGCACGGGAAGCTCAGGCTGCGGCAACCACGCTGGGCGTTTCCCGGCAGCAGGCTGGATTTAAAAATCGTCAAGTCGCTCATTCGCTGGAGGCTCGCCACCGAGTCGCGGCTATTTACCGGCAGCACCGGCCGGATATTCTTTTTATTCCCTATTCTCACGATGCCCACCCGGATCATCTGGCCGTCACTCACATTTGTGAAGATGCCCGATTTGACGCTAAACTTACACGCAGCGATATTCCCGGCGAGCCGTTTTATCCACCGCGGCTGATTTATTATTTCTGTACCCATCTGCGCATCAATTTCCCGGCCCGCTTTTGCCTGGATATTTCGGCGGTGATGGACACTAAAATTGCCGCGCTATCTTGTTATCAATCGCAATTTTTTACCGGACGTGATGCCGCACACGCCGGCGAAACCATTGCGTATGTGCGCCAGATTGCGGCGTATTTCGGCGGCACTATTCGGCGGCACTATGCCGAACCGTTTTACGTGGAAGAAATGCTCGGCCTGACCGGATTGGAGCAATTGGTGATCTGACAAATGAGATCCCGCTGCTGCTGATATTGCGAATGTCGCGGTAAAACATGCATGAAATTTCAAGATGAACACGCTATGATGTCGAAGTTCTTACGTGGAGTCTAAGGCCCATGGCTACTGAAAATGAACTCGTTCCTGTGGAATCGTCGCCCGTTGAACCGGTGGTCACGCGCTCGGCCCGTCCGCGTATACACAAGTTCCTGGAGGCGGTTACCAAGCTCGAAGGCAGTGATTTGCACTTGAAGGCTGATGCGGTACCGCGCATCCGCAAGGGTGGCAAACTCATGCAGACCACCCACATGGCCCTGACCAATGCGGAAATTGAGGCCATGGTGGATGAAATTCTTACTCCAGAACAGCGTGTAGACCTGAGACATCTGGGGGCTTTGGATATTGCCCATGCCGTCACGCTCACCGAACGCTTCCGCATGAACATTTTCCGTCAACGCGGCAATATCAGTGTGGCCGCCCGGCGGATCAATCCCAAGATTCCCAACTTCGCCCAGTTGCATCTGCCCGAGATTTTTGAAAAGATCGCGGACCAGGAACAGGGTCTGGTGCTCCTGGCAGGCATCACCGGCAGTGGAAAAAGCACCACCATCGCGGCGATGCTCGAACAGGTTAATGAGCGACGATCTTGCCACGTCGTAACGGTCGAGGATCCAATTGAATATTTGTATGTTGACAAAAAGGCCTTTATCAACCAGCGCGAGATCGGCCTAGATGTCGAAAGCTATGATCTGGCCATTCGCTCCCTGATGCGCGAAGACCCGGATGTGATTCTCATTGGTGAAATGCGCGACCGCCATACCTTTCAGGCCGGCGTGCAGGCTGCGGAAACCGGCCATATGGTCTATTCCACAATCCATGCGGGCAGTGCCAGTGGGGCTATCACCAGAATTCTCGAATTGTTTCCGCCGGATATGCACGTGAACATCCGCCAGGCACTGGCCACCAACTTGAAAGCCATTGTGTTTCAAAAATTAGTACCATCGCTGAAGACCGGCGTCGATCGTGTGCCGGTGGTGGAATTGTTATTGAATTCCCCTTCCGTGAAAAAATACATTCTGGAAGGCCGGGAAAATGAACTCATTTCGGTCATTCGCCAGGAACGGGCCGCCGGAATGATAGACTTTAACGACAATCTGGTGGAACTCATTGAAAGTCACACCATAGCGCCGAAGGAAGCATACATCGTTTCGCCCAATCCGGACGAACTGCGTATGCGCATGAAAGGTATTAAAACGTCGGTCTAACCGATGGTGGGGGCAGCCGGAATTTTCGGCATGGTGGCATGCCCAAGGGTGCTTTCTTCCCAGATTGAAGGGACTCAATCCAGCCTTTCTGATTTATTGCAGTTTGAGGTCGGAGGTATTGCCGGTGTACCGTTGCACGATGTACAAGAGGTATCAAATTACGTGGCAGCCATGACGCATGGCCTTAAGCGGGTGAAAGATATCCCACTTTCCATCAGACTACTCAAGGAAATCCATGCTGTGCTGTTGTCCAAGGGGCGCGGGAGCAAGACGGAACCTGGCGAACTGCGCCGTTCGCAGAATTGGATCGGCGGAGATCGTCCGGGAAACGCCGTGTTCGTTCCTCCACCTGCAGACCGGATTTTTGACTGTTTCGGAGCCTTGGAAAAATTTCTTCATAACGATCCCGTGAAAACCCCGCTTCTCATTAAAGCAGCTCTGGCGCACGCGCAATTTGAGACCATTCACCCGTTTCTTGACGGAAACGGACGCTTGGGGCGGTTACTTATTACCTCGCCCTTTCGCGTCCCTGTTAACACGCGATTTGACAGTGCGCCAGTTCACGCCAAGGCGTGTGGCGGCTGCTTCATAGCTGCCTGATTGCACATACATGAGCGAGGTGTAAAAGCTAAGCAGCTCGCGTTCCGTCATTCGGCCCAGGCGGATTCTAAGCAAAGCGTCCTCGGCGGAACCGGAAGTGGGGGGCTGTGGCGGGTCATAATCCCGCCGCACCAGGATATTCTTCACACATTGCTCAAGCTCGCGGAAGTTGCCGGGCCAGTCGTAATCACGGTGCCGATCTATCCATTCCAGAACGTCGGCGGTCAGAAGGCCGCGACGCTGGATGTCGCGGACGAAACCAGCCGTGATAAAATCGACCAGGTTGATCACATCTTCCGGGACCTCGGTGAATTGCTGACGCAGTGAAGGCGTGGTGATCACGTCGGAACAAAGACGAAAATAAAAATCCTGGCGGAATTTTCCGTCACGCATCAGAGTCGGCAGGTTGCGGTTGGTCGCAGCGATGATCTTACCAGCGAAGCGGCGTGTCACCGCCTCACCGACGCGCTCAAACGTACGATATTGCAGGACCCGCAGGAGTTTGACCTGGATTTGTGCATCGGCGTCACCGATCTCATCCAGGAACAAGGCCCCGTAGGGAGAGCAAAGCTCCAGCCGTCCCTTCCGGTCCTGTATTGCGCCGGTGAATGCACCGCGTACGTGCCCGAAAAGCTCCGACTCAATCAAATGCGGTGAAAGGGCAGAAAGGGCCGTGGTAAGAAAAACATTCTGGGCCGGGCCGAAGCGGCCCGCTCCAGCGTCGTATGGCAGGTATTGGGACTTGGCAATTGCCTGTGCCACACGTTCTTTGCCGGTGCCTGATTCTCCGAGAATCAGCGTGGCGATGTCGGCCATCTTGTCAAATAATTCCTGCCGATAACGCCGCATGTCGTGCGTAAAGATCGATTCCCATACCGCCGCGCGCAGACGCATCATACATGGTGCCTGGCCGACGATCGAATGGTGGATCGCGTTGAAGGCTCGCGCCACTTGATACAAGCACGCAAACAGGTGCTCTGGTGTATGCTGGGTGGGGCGGCCGCCGACGTGCAGAATCCGGTTGAATTCTCCCGCAAACCGGCGGTAGACCTCGCCAGATGATATCCCGGGCGAGGCGACGACCAGGTTGTACCAATCTGTATTGAACTCATAGAAGAGATGATAAACGGCCGCGTCCTGATAACGATCCCATGCGTACTCGGAAACATGGCTGCCGGATGTAACAATCGCATGCTGCTCTGCAACGAAGCGGCTCACAATGGTACGCAGGCGCACAACATTGGGGCGTGCACCCTGGTTCGCCGGTGGATAGCTCCATGGTCGATCTTCGGAAGCGTACTGATCCCCCAGCACCGCTTGCTCCAGATCTTGCCGCCGATCCAGTTCATGTTATTG
>JAJZCR010000139.1 GCA_021851715.1 Planctomycetota bacterium | reverse complement strand
GCACCTTGCGGGCATAAATCTCCGTTCCGGTCGACACATAAAGGGTCTGCATGTAGCGACCGCCGAAGCATATTCCGGCCAATTGTTTTTCGTGTACGGGCACAATGGCGTATACCAGTCCACCCTCGCCGCCGCTGGTGGTGAAAACCTGTACCCCCAGTCGTGTGGCGGCGTAGCCCCATCCATTGCGGTCAAAACAAATCTGACCGATTCCGCAATTGTTGGCGGAATCAGGAACATGAAACCAATAAAATGGCTCGCCACAGGCCAGCCGCCCATCGGACTGTACCTGATAATTCCACCCATGATGCCCATTGTGTTCGCCCACACACAGCCACAAGCCGTCCGGCGTTAATCCGATACCGGATGGGCCGTTAAGCCCCTCTGCGACCACTCTTTTCTTACCTCCTGCTTCGATCAACCAGACCTTGCCCGCATAAAACCTCTCTTCATTGGCTTCGGTCACATAAATGGTGCCGTGCCGTGTCACGACTAGGCACCGCCCGGCCAGACCTTCGGCCACCACCCGCACGTGACCTGGGGCGTCGTACGCCAGAATGCGCGATCTGGCCGTCTCCGCCACATACAGCCGGTTGTCGGGACCAAAGGCCAATCCGTTGTTGCCGGGACTCACCCTGGCAAACACCGTATATTTTCCCCGACCGGTCAGTCGGCATATTTCCCCCGTGGACGGATTCTGAAGGAAAACCCGTCCCTGCCGGTCACTGGCCAGAGCCGCCGCAGTGGATCGGGCATCCACTACGGGCTTGGCGACATAACCAGGAAATTGGTAGGTATTTGAGGGCACCGGTTCCTTCCCCTCCAGAAGGCAGCGCCAGCCTTCTCCCGGCTGTACCAGCCGGCTAATCACCGCATTGCCCGGACGTCCCGCAGTGACTGGCTTGGGCCAGTCTTTCCAAAGCCAGCGCACCGCATGTGGAAAAAAGGTGACGGCAGGCCCCGCACAATGCCCCCATATGCCCCAGATGTGGCTGACCTCATAACCCGCATAAAACAAGGCGCGTTCCAACGCCTGATTACTCATCCACCAATCGCCCAGTTCCGGGCCGCCCCACCACTCATCATGGGTCCCGTCAATCATGAAGACACGCAGGGGTTTGTTTTCCGTTTTCCGCACCAGCACCGTATACCGATCGGCACCACGCATCCCAACGGCGGTGATGCTCCAAAGGAAAACCCGGCGGAAGGTGTCTGGACGCTTCCAAGCGACGGTAAATGCCCCGACCGCCCCGGTGCTACCGCCGGTGATGCAACGGTCGTTGGGATCGTCGGACAAAAGAATGGGACGCCCGTCAGGAGTCTTCTGCTTTCGCACGGCAGGAAGCAACTCGTGCTCGATAAAATCTGCCAACACGCTGGTAAGACTGTCAAACTCAAAACTGCGGTTGTACCGCGGATCATCATTGGATGGGTGGGCGGCCTTGGTCACGCCAGAGGCCAGAGCAATGCCAATCGTGACGGGCATCTTTTTCTGATAGATCAGGTTGTCGCAAATGACCGGCGGAACCATTAAATTATCCAACATCACCATCACGCAGGCCGGCTTGTCGCCTTTGTATTGCGCCGGCACATACACGCTGATAGTTCGCGAGGTCCCCGGAAAAATCTTGGAATCGTCCATCGTAAAATTAAACACCACACCACGCGGTACCCACAGTTGGTAACTCATTTCGGGCGGTTGGGGATAGGGCGGCTTTTTCACACGCAGAGGACGGTCGAACTCCGCCACTTGCGCAGGCGTGGCGGCATACTGGCCATCTGTGCTCAGCACAGCGGAATCGATGTTCTCGGCTATCGCTCGTTGCGACGACATCGTCAGGGCGGCAGCGCCCAGCACGGTCGACCTCAGAAAATCCCTGCGTTTCATGCGGCATTGTCCTTATAAAAGAGCCAGTGAAGCCAAGCACGTGATCCTATTGCGTCACGCAGCCATATCCGAAGAGTTTGGCCAAGAGTCGGCCCTGACCAAATGTCTTCCAAATCACTATATACGACGAACGTCCTCTTTGGGCGCAAAACTTTCTTTATCGTGCGCAATGGGCGACGGACGGATCCGCTCCGAAATGCCTTTCCGGGCTGCGCAGCGACAGGTGGCTTTGCGTTTCTGCACCATTCCCTATATATTTCCACCACACGGCTGATAGGATTTGGCACCATGAATTTGCGTGAACGCAAAATCGCACTTCTCTTCAACATGCGAACGGCTGTTCAACGGCAGATGCTTCGCGGTATATCCCGTTTCGCCGTGGGCGTACCGCACTGGCAGTGGCGCGGCGCTCTGCCGGTGGCGGGGGTCCACCGGGAATTGCTTGCCTGGAAGCCGGATGGCATCATCGGGTCCATCGAAAATGCGGTGCTGGTGAAGGTTGTGCAACAATTAGGTGTACCGGCGGTGGATATCAGCAACTGTTTGCAGAATCCCCACTGCCTGCGGGTCGGCATGGACGATGAAAAAATCGGACGGCTGGCCGCAACCTATTTTATCGAGCGCGGCTTCAACACATTCGCTTACGTCGGAGACAGGGCGTTATGGTTTTCAGAAATGCGCCGTCGAGCGTACGTGGCCGCGCTTGCCGCCGAGGGATACACCTGCGAAGAAATCCTGATCGTCGACAAGGAAAAATCGCGGCATCCCTCACCCTTCTGGGTGACCGACAATGACGGGCTGAAAGAGTCGCTTCTTCACCTTCGCAAACCAGTGGCGGTTTTTGCCGCGTGTGACCTGTTTGCATTGGTGGTTTTGTCCTGCTGCCAGCAAGCCGGACTTACTGTACCCGACAGCATCGCCGTCTTGGGCGTGGACGACGATGTAACCCTGTGCTCACTGGCCCGCCCGCCGCTGTCGAGCATCAGCCAACCGGCCGAGGGCATCGGCTTTGCTGCCGCGACGTTGTTGGACATGGCCATCACGAAGCAGGTGCCAGTGCCAGCCTGCAGGCTCTTCAATCCCGGTTCGGTCGTTACTAGAGCGTCGACTGATGCACTCAACATTCACGATCCGGATATTCGGGATGCGGTTCTATTCATACGCCATAACGCGGGGCGGCCCATCAGCATTACGCACGTGGTCGATGCGGTGGCCATATCCCGTCGGCACCTGGAACAAAAATTTCAGAAACTGCTCGGCCACACCCCGCAAGATGAGATCCGCCGCGCCCGGGTGGATCTTGCCAAGAGGCTTCTTGCGCAGACTGACATGCCTATGCCGGCCATCGCCGCTCGGGCCGGCTTTGCCAATGCGACCCGCATGGGAATCCTGTTTCGGCGCTACGTTGGCACCACACCGCGGAAATTTCGCCGGGACATGACGGGATGTTAGCCCGGATTATTCACGGGTGTGGCCCGAATGGCGCTGACGTGCGGCGTTTTGCGTATGTAATACGTGCTATTTGGCGCATCGTGTGCAGAGAACTCCCTTATCCCCAGACTGTTTTAAGGTTGCCGCCCTCTTCAGGCCGTCGAAAGGAATTGCAAAGACCGACGGGCTGCCACCTCGTACATGGGCCACCAAGGCCAGTTGCCGGCCAGTTGAACCACCACGCGCCGGGCACTCTGGACGATCGGGGGCGCGCGGGCATCATCATTACCCCTTACAACCCAGCCCACTCGCGGAGCTGTTCATTCAACACCGACCGCTATTCATAAACGTTGAAATTCATGGTTGAAGGCAATTGCGAATTGCTGATATTCAGCATTCGCAGGCCCCTGGGCCCAATAGCGCCTGGACTTGTCGGTGGATTACCGGGAAAATTGTTGTTAATGGGAATACTTGCAGCGTGGCCGTCAAAAAACACTGCATTGGCCCACCCCGTGCCGAGAGAGGTTTCCCCATGCCGATAGCGAAGGCTGTCGAACTCGGCGTTCGGATAATCGCTGTTGTCATCATTGCCTGCCAAAATCCCCGAAGGCGGAATGAGATAATTGGGCGGATAGTTCAATACGCTTGGCAGAAGATACCATGCGGGCCAATCAAAAAAGGGCAAACCTGGTGTACCCCAGGAAGTCTTCTGCGTGGCATCGCCAATGGCAAGTTTTTGCGATGGATCCCTCACGTTTGTAATGGAAAATGTACTGGTCTGAACTGGGTAGGGATTACCGGGCGGATTCAAGATATAAAAAAAACCGGGGTTGCAGCAATACGTTGTATCATAGGATGGCGGAATTAAATTCCAATTAGGCCCGCTGATGGGTGCCACCGGGAGAAAAGAGGCGGGGCAAATGAAAAGCTGGCTGAATTTCGTCATGTAGCTTTCATATTGCGCCAATGTCAGGGGTGTTGGATGAAAATCCCATACACTGGTCAGTGCGGCAGCCGATATCCCCTGACTGTTGCAGAACAACAAAGTATCCCAGGAATCCGTGCCATAAAAATCTGAATTAGGGGCGGTGTTGTTCCAACTGAATGGTATCGCAGCGTTGTACGTATCGCAGTATTCCATTAACATTAATCCTTGTGAGCGGAGGTTCGCCAGACAGTCGACGCTCAATGCTTCCTGCCTGGCCGCCGCCAGCGCCGGCAACAGCAGGGCAATCAGCACACTGATGATAAAAATGACCACCAGAAGTTCCACCAGGGTAAAACCGTGTAGGGGCCGGCGGAACCCGTTAAAATTCCGCAGTGTGTGTGACTTTTTACAACCCCTGACACGGAGAATCCTATTATGCCCGAAGCCGCTCA
>JAJZCR010000072.1 GCA_021851715.1 Planctomycetota bacterium | reverse complement strand
ATCCGCTTCCCGTAGTATCGACACCATCTTTTCTTCACTGAACCGCTTTTTCTTCATACGACTTCCGATCCTTTCCATACCGAAAGTCTATACGATCCAGTGGCGTCATTTTAGGGGCGCAGGACCCCGCCTCTAGAAATCCGCTGCCAAGCACGGCATGAGCCTCCATCGCCGCCCCGATGATGGCAAACGTCTCAGGATCTCCGCGGTCGTGCTGGTGTTGTAATTCGCAGCTAACTGCGGGCGGCTGTGGATGTTCATTGGTTGTATCGTTGGCCATGATTTTCCTTGTCGATCTGAAACCGCGCGTGCTATTTTTTCATTTCCTGATGTTCCTGGTTTGTCTTGCCGCACACCTCATCTGCGCTGATCTGCGTCATCTGTGGTTCGGTCCTCCAGTTGGCTTGCCGGGTGCCACAATAACGGATTGGATATGTTGGTGCCAGCCTGCGGCGGCAGGAACTTGGAGAAGGGAATAAAACGACGACGACGGGGATTCACCGCAGATGGCCCAGATGGTCGCAGATGGCTGCGTGGCCCGGAGGATTTTCGACCCCGTCGCTCGATTCACTTGGAGCATTCCGGCCAGGTCCGCTCCATCCATCCCGTTCTCCGCCAGCAGATGCTTCAGGGCGTCAAGGCCTGGGCGCGACCGCCCACTCGCAAAGGCAATGGCCTCGTTTGTCGCATCGAGAATATGGTGGAGGCGGGCGTTATCACTTGGCTGCATATTGCACCTGGGCCTCGGCCAAGACCTGGTTTCGGAAGTAGCGGCTCAAATCCTGTGGCGTGCGAAGGTCAACGGTGCGGCCCCAAAATATCTGGGAAAGCTCCTGTTGCAAATCAAATAACCGAAAGAATCCGGGAGTATGCCCGGCCTCGAATTCAACCAATACGTCCACGTCGCTGTCGGCGTCAAAATCCCCGTGTACAACGGACCCAAACAGCGAGAGCCTGCGCACATGGTGGCGTTGGCAGAACTCCGCCAGCGCCGGGCGAGGCGGAATGTCGAAATGCTTACCCATAGGCTATTCCATCAAGGGCCGCGATTGCCAGCGTTGCTGCTCTTGGCTCATTGTAGCGGATTGCGGGCAACGCGCAAAGGGCGGCGGCGGCCGCAGCCCACGCCGCCAAGGCTATTGACGGGGCGGGTGCGGGCCGGTAAGCTGCTCTTGACGAATCTGTGGTATATTGCGGTTTTATTTGCAGAGCTTTGCTGATGGGTATTGGAGTTTCATCCAGCCAGACGCACCAGCCCGATCTTGCCGTGCCTGCGGCCGGCCGCAGGCGTGTGCTTTGGTTTCACAATGAAGCCAACCACTATTTTGTGGCCATGCTTGACGCCCTTAACGCCCAGGGGCAGGCCCAGTACGTAGGCATGTTTTTATGCCCCCGTCCCGAGGGCCTTCGGGATTCCGCGCTTACCGCCATCCCGAAAAATTCACCATTTATGTTTCTCGGCAGCGCCCCGGCCCATGACGTTGCCGGCAGGACGCTGCGCACCGATGCCAGGGCCTTGGTGCAGGCGGCGGTTTTTGATATGGCCATTGTCGGCGGGTACGATTCGGCCTTCAAACGCTGGGTTCTTGCCCATTGCCGCGCACGCAAAATTCCCACAGCGGTTTTTGCGGACAGCAATATCAAGGCGGAATTTGACGGCTCGGCAAAAAGCTTTTTCCGCCGGGCGGTTAAAAAAGTGCTGCTGCGGAAAATTGTCCGGCAGACCGACCAGATATTGCCGGCGAATTCGTCGGGTATTGAGTATTGGCGGTATTACGGCTGCCCGCGGGAAAAGATTTCGCTCTCTACGTACTACAGTCAGGTGGATGCTCCCGTCGCAACCGATCAGGCCGGGAGAGCTGCCATGCTGCAGCAGGTCGGGCTGGATCCGGAAAAGCGATTGATATTTACCGGGGCACGGCTGGTACGGGTAAAGGGCCTGCACCTGATGATTGAGGCCTTTGGCCGGTTGGGCTTGGCGGACAAGGGATGGGTATGGGCCATTGCCGGCGGCGGGCCGCTGGAAGCGGAGTTGAAGCAGCAGGCGGGGGCGCTCAATGGCCATGGCCTATATTTTCTGGGGGTCTTAAACCACAGCCAGACCAAAGCCCTGGCTGCGGGTTGCGATGTATTTGTATTGCCTTCCACGTATGAACCCCATGGCATCGTGATTTCCGAAGCCATGGGCGCCGGCACGCCCGTGATAGCCAGCGATGCGTGCGGTGCGGCCATAGATTTGGTGGAGCCGGGGAAAACGGGTTGGCTGTTTACCAATGGTTCGGCCGATGATTTACAGCGTGTGCTAAAGGCCGCCACGGATAACCCCGCCACCTTGGCCGACATGCGACCCGCCTGCCGGGCAAAATACGAAGCCTGGTACGGCCAATATTCTCCGCTGGTTGCTGTGCCCAAGGTGGTAGCCAGGTTGACCGCGGGCCTTCCTTGATGCCGGCTGCCGGCCATGATTCGGACTTTGGCATGAGTTGTTTTGCATGAAATTATTATTTATCATCACCGACCTGAGCGTTGAAGCCGGCGGAGTTACTTCTGCGGTCTGCGGTTTGGCTGAAAGCTTGACCGCCCGCGGCCACTCGGTGGCCATAGCCGGACTGGACCTCGGCGGCACGCCGGTGCGCCCCATCGGTGTGCAGGTGCAGGTGTTTGCACGGGATGGGGCTTCCAAGTTGGGCCATAGCCGGGGGCTAAGTGCGTGGCTGCGGCAGAACGTGGCTCAATTTGACGTGGTACATATTCATGGGGTGTGGCAGCACCCGGGCCATTATGCCGCCCGTTGGGCTTACCGGGCGGGTGTGCCGTACCTGGTGGCCCCGCATGGCATGTTGGACGGTGCGGCGCTGCGGCGGCGGAGAATTTGGGTCAAACGCCTGGCCTGGCGGCTGTGGGATGGGCCGATGTGTCGGCGGGCGGCGGCGATGCATTGCCTGAACGAGGCGGAACATCGGGTTTCGCCGTGGATCCACGGCCTGCGGTACGTGGTGCTGGGTAACGGCATTGCCGGGGCGGTGTTGGCCGACATGCCTCGGCGTGGGCAGTGGCGCCAAAAGAATCAAGACCTTTTGGGGCGGGCGGACAGGCCCGTGGCGCTGTTTTTAAGCCGCATTCATCCGAAAAAAGGGTTGGATCGGCTCTTGGCGGTGTGGCCGGGCGTGCTCAAGGAGCATCCCGGCACGCTGCTGGTGGTGGCCGGCACCGGCCCAGACGAGTATGTGCAAGCCTTGCAGGCGCAATGCCGGGCATTGCGGATTGAAGGCAGCGTGGTGTGGGCCGGCCAATTGGTGGGGCGGGCCAAGTATGAGGCGCTGGTGGATGCGGATGTGTTTGTATTGCCATCGCATCAGGAAGGTTTTTCCATGGCCATTACCGAGGCGATGGCGGCAGCGTGCCCGGTGGTGATTACGTCGCCCTGCAATTTTGACGAAGTGGCTGCAGCGGGTGCGGGGCTTATTGCCCAGGATATGCCGGGGTTTGCCAATGCGGTGGTCAAGGTGCTTGCCGACCCTGCGGGCGCAGCGGCCATGGGCGAAAATGGCCGGCGACTGGTCCGTGAAAATTACACCTGGGAAGCGATTGCGGAGAAGGCTGAGCAAGCGTATGCCGCTCTGTGTCTCCCGGCCGCGCCGGGACGGTGAACCCGAACCACAGATGACGCAGATGGGCGCAGATGAATGATGGGCGGCTCGCGAGGCAGGAGACAGGAGTAACGACGACGACGGGGATTCACCGCAGAGACGCGGAGAACGCAGAGGAACGACGGAATTCACCACGAAGGCAGAGGACGATCGAACCATCCCGGCCGCCGCTTTTGGCCAGCCGGTGCCATTGGATTCCAGCAGAGTTTGGCGTTAAACTTCTCGTGGGAATGGCCTATGGAGAATTGTTGGCATGGTGCATGAAATTCAGGGCTTGCTGGTGGTGCAGCCCAAACAAAAATATGCCTTGGTTGCCGCTGAATTTAACAGCCTGATTACCACGCGGCTGATGGATGGTGCAGTCGATGCACTGTTGCGCCATGGGGCCACAGAGGCTCAGATCACCAAGGTCTGGGTGCCCGGCAGTTTGGAGTTGGCGACCGCCGCGCGGCAACTGGCCCAAAGCGGCCTTTATTCGGCCATTGTTTGCCTCGGATGCATTATTCGCGGCCAAACGGCTCACTTTGACCATGTGGCAACGCAAGCTGCAGCGGGTATTGCAGCCGTGGGCCGCGAAACCGGCGTGCCCACCCTTTTCGGGGTTATCACCGCCGACACGACGCAGCAGGCGATGGACAGGTCCGGTCTTAAAATGGGCAACGTTGGCTGGAACGATGCGTGCGCCGCCATTGAGATGGCCGGCGTGATGGATCAGATAAAAAAGCTCAAGTGAAATGGATGGGGCCAGGAGTCGCCGGACTCTGGAATTGGCCTGCGGTAAGGCCGCTGAAAGCCCGGGATGTTATCATGGCGCCCGTGGCGTTGGCGGGCAGTGTGGAAAGCTTCATGTTTCAGCAGCAAAAATCAGCCCGCAAAATTGCTTTGCAAGCCTTGTTTCAGGCAGATATGCAGGGGCCGGACTTTCTGGCGGACATTCTGCCGCAATTCATCGCCGGAGCTACGGAAGATGTGGACGTGCGGGAACTGGCGACATCGATGGTGCTGGGCGCATGGGGCTACCATGAAACAGCCGATCAATGGATGATTCAGTTTTCGCCGCGCTGGACCATCAGCCGGATGCCGGCGGTGGACCGCAATATTTTGCGTCTGGCGGCATGGGAGCTTACCAGCAGGGGAGATGTGCCGCCTAAAGTGGTGTTGGATGAAGCGATTAATCTGGCCCGGGAATTTTCCACCGATGAGAGCGCTGCATTCATCAACGGTGTTCTGGATGCGGCATTGAAAGACTATCTGTTTCGCACGGGCAAGACTTTGTAAACCTGCATTAAGCTCTGCCATCGGCGGTATTCATCACCGGCACCACCAGGCTGAACGTAGCCCCTTTGCCCAAGGCGCTGACGAGTTCAATTTTGCCCTGCAGCAGTGTTGCCAGTTCCCGGCTGATGGCCAAGCCCAGACCAGTGCCGCTGTGCTGTCGGGTTACGGATGCATCCAACTGATGAAATTTTTCAAAAATTTCGGCTTGGTGTTCCGGGGCAATGCCCGGCCCGGTGTCGCTCACCGATACTCTTACGTGCCGCGGATCGGCGTTTTCCACCGCGATTTTGATCTTGCCGTCCTGCGGCGTGAATTTCACGGCATTGGAAACGAAGTTATACAAAATCTGGCCGAACCGGCCGGGGTCCGTCTGCACCAGCGGAATGTCCTTGTCGACGGTAAGCGTCACCTCAATGCCCTTTTTCTGGGCCAGGGGTTTCATGAAGTTGATCAAAGACTCGCAGACATCTGGGACATTGATGCGTTCCTGGCGCAAAACGACTTTGCCGGCTTCAATTTTCGCCAGGTCCAGCAAGTCATTGATTAAATCCAGCAATTGGCGGGCGCTGTTTTGAATATTTTCCAGATACCGGGCCAGTTTGGCATCGCCGCGAAGAGATTCGCTGTTGCTCAGCAGTTCGGCAAAACCAATAATGGCATTCAGGGGAGTGCGCAATTCGTGGCTGACATTGGTGAGAAACTCGCTTTTCACCCGATTGGCGGTAAACAGGTCCACATTGGATTGGGCTAGTTCGCCCACGCGCGTATCGAGGCTGCGGTTGCTGGCTTCCAATTGATCCTGTGAGTTTTTCAGGGTGGTGAGCATGGTATTGAAGGTTTCGGACAACTGTTCAAATTCATCCCCGGTGGATATGGCGGAGCGAATGGCCAGATCGCCGGCGGCGACTTTCTCGGCGGTGTTTTTGAGAACCCGCACCGGTTGCAGAATCAACCGCGTGGTAATCAGATAAAAAACTACAATGGCCAGGGCTCCGCCGATTAAACCGGACACCACAATGACAATGCGATTGAGCAGCAGTTGATTTTCGGGCACATGGACCGGCATATCCACCCGTACCACCGCAACCAGGGGATGTCGCGAGCCTGCCGGCAACACCGCGGCCGCGGGTCTGGTGGCGGTGGGGCGTGTGGCCGCAGGATGCGTGGCGGCGGTGATGGGAGCGGGGCGTGTGGTGGCCGCAGTGGGTGTGGGTGCGGGGAAAATGGCTTTGGATGTAAGGTGCCCGGCGGCCGTAGCCAGGGCTGCCGGCGGCCCCGCGCCGGGTCTGGGGACAAACCAGGCGGCCCAATTGGCATGGCATTGCAGGCAGGATCGGCTGGCCCGCACTGCCGCTACGTACTGATAGACTCTCTGATGGCCGGGGCTTGCTGTAACCTGGCCGAACTGCTGCATATTTGCCCGATTCAAAAAAGCGGTTACGGCCCGCAGAGTAACCGGGTCAGCCCCGCGCGGGGGCATATCCGGTGCCTGCAAGGTTAAGATTCTCGGCATGGGGTAATATTCGCCGGGCAGGTGGGCCAGATTCCATCGGGCAAGGGCCTTTTTGGAGGTAGCGGTGGCGGTCAGGTAGGCGGCCGCGGACCCCTGCTGGTGAACCTGTCGCAAGGCCATGTCGGCGACGACATGAGCCTCGTAGACGGGCTGGCGCGCGGTCAACTGTTCCATACGCTGCCATGGTACCGCCAGCGCGCCTGTGATAATCACCAAAACCGCCAACCCGAAAAGCAATTGGCACTTGGCCGCCAGAGATATGGACAGCTCGCGCTTCAATGTCTTTCTTCAACACCCATCTCATGCTGCTTCCGCAGGTGCATCCGCAGAATGGTGTAATAACCCACCACTGCCCCGGCCAGGCCAGCCCCGACATAAGCGATGGGCAACGCTCCCGCCATGGGCGACGCGGCCTGCCCCGGATACTCAAGCACGCTGTGCATGGAGAAAAAGTACAGGACCGCCGCAGTTGCCGGTATAGCCGGCCATACCGCCCATGGGCTGACATCGGCAAACACCGCCCCAGCGGCAAACGCGCCTGCCGCAAAGGCCACAAAGTTGGCAAAGAGCGCCTGTCCCACAAACTGTGAACGCATCAGGATCATCAGCAGCAGCGAGGCTACGGCTCCGGTAATGACAAAACCGCCGGCATTGGTCAATAGACTGCTGGACAGCTTGCCCCGGCGCACCTGGTCGATCTGGATGGCTGAAGCTGTGAAAGGCATGATCAAACCATGGACGTTCGTGTCCGGCAGTGGCAGGCCGTCAAGCCCGGCCAGATGAATCCACAGGCTATTGCGGAAGATCAGGCGGTAAAACATGCGGGATATTGCTTCACCGGCCAGCACAAACACTATCCAAAACAAGCATTGCCACTGCAACATCTGGTATACGCGTGGCAACGTCGCTGCATCCTGCGGAAGAAGCAGGTTGGTCATCGGTCCCCATTTGACGGCTAAGATGCATAATCCAACCGCCGCCGTGAACAGGCCGGAATGGGGCGTATCCGGCCAGGTGATCAACATGCCCATAAAGATCGCCACAAGCAGACCGATGAGCATGACCACTTCGGCTTCCATCGACCCGGCCGGTCCCCACGCCGCGATCCAGTCGCCCTGGCTCCACGGCGAGAGCAGAAGATGATTCCCGATCCAGAGAAAGAGCAAACCAGAGGCGACCATGGCCAGAATGTAACGCATTTGGCGCAGCACGTTGTAGCCGAAGGTGCCGGCCCAATGCTCCAGTCGGTTGCCGGCCATCATGTCCGCAGTGCCGGTCGGCACTGGATCTGGATTTAGTTTACTCATGAAATCAGGACTGTTCATTCGGCATCCCCGGTTGGCAAAAATCCCGGCATCGGCACCCGGTACATTCAGTGCGGGTGTTTATTCTACGGTCCAATGTGATAAACGCATACCGTGCCGTTGATTTCAAAGACGATGGCATTATTGACGACGGTCCAGTCACTGATGAGCGGGCCTTGGGGCGATCGGGCGGAACGCACCAGCCGTTGGTTTAGCTCCACGGTGCCGTTATCCAGCCGTCCCTGTTGATCCTGCTGATCAATCAGGAAAAGCTTAACCGCATGTTGAGTGGAGCCTAAGGGGCCCTGGGCCAACAGCGCCATATCTGGATTGGCCATGCACACGCCGGTAAACGCCGGCGTACGGGATCTCATAAATACCGCACGCCATCGCGTCTGGCCGCTGCGGGTCGAGAGTGCCGTAACGGCGCGCGGCGAGACCACCACCACCGTATCCCGGTTGCGAAAGGTGGCGACGGCCATGGGTGCCTGGGCCGTACCGCCGGCGGCAATGCTGTCCACCTGCCAGCGATTGGTACCGTCACGAAGGCGCAGCTCGCATAATCCATTCCGCTGGGTGATGATGAGGCCATCCTGCGAAAGAGCGGACGCCTGTGGAAACGAGACGTTAAGACCGAGCCGACTCCAGACGGGAGCATTCAGGGAGCCACTGAGGTTATACGCCATGGCACTGCGCCGGCCAACTACGTACAGTGTTCCGTCCGGGCCGGCGCTTGCCCATTGGGCACGCTCACCGGGCGGCAGGCTGATGGCCCCCTCCACCTTTCCGCTGGCCTCGTCGATCACCACCATGGTTGTAACCGGATAGTCCATCAGGGCGACCAGGCGATCTCCGGTGCCAAGCGCATGGGAAATCCGGCCATAGCGGCTTAGATTCATGGGGGCTCCCCAGACCGGTCTGCCGGTCTTGAGATTGATAGCGGCAAGGCTTTGATTGCCGATTTCAATCAGCTCATCGCCAACAATCTTAAGAGCGGCATAAGCCGTCGGCCCCAATATCTGCTGCAACTCCATGGGATTGCGGGCAAAGGCCCGTTCAAATGCCAGCAGGCCGTTGTTCGGGGTAATGACCACGCCGTTGATCATCATGACGCCCGGTTGCGGCTGGAAGACAGCCACGCGTTTTTCGGAAAACATGTTATTGGGGTTCACCAGATGAGCGGTCTTCTGATGGAAACCTACCAGAGGAGCCGTCCACTGAACCTTGCCGTCAGTAAGCCGCATGGACAAGGCTTGCTGCGGTGCGGCGAGAATAGCTCGGCCATGCACAAACCCGATCAGAGCAACATGTGGAACGGGCAGTTTTTTTTCCCAGCGCAAAGCCATAGTGGCTGAGTCAAAGCAGGAGATTTTGGTGCCAGTCCCGATCGCATTGGCTACCAGCAGGATATCTGATCGCTGTAAAGCCCGGGCACGGTTCAGCGGCTTAAGAAATATTCCCGCAATGGGAGTATGCACAGTGAGTGGATCGCCGGATTGGTAAGCCAGATGGGGCAGATGATAAAGAGCATCGGGCGGCGCAAGGTGCTGGATTCGCAGCACTTGCCGGGCAAAACCGATGGTTTTGCCGGCGGATGGCCATGTAAAAGCAGGATACAAATCCGCTCCCCGGCGGGCCAGAGCCAACGCCATGTTCCAATGGCCGCGGTGCATAGTATTGCCAATCATTTCGACGATCACCCGGGCTTTTTGTGCGGGGGTCTTCATATGATTTTTTAGCCAAATCAACAGATGATTTTCCAGCTCCCACTGTTGATGCAAGCGGTCGATGGCGGCCAGCTTCCAGGCTGCCGTCGCCGCGGCTGTGCTGTTGGGAAAACGATACATCACCCGCAAGAGATAATGAGGCTCAGCCGGATGGGCCGCCAAGAGCGCTTCGGCCTGCATTTCCGCAGGCTGATAGGCTCCAACGCCAAGCCGGACGATGAGCCCGGTGGAAATCTCGGCTTCCGCAGCGATACCGGCCAGTGTTACGCCGTTAGCTCGCTGCAATGGCGCATCGCGATAGCTGGGGCGGGCCAAAATCTGTTGAAGCAGCGCCAGGGCATGGGGACCATCCAACAACTCCAGATAGGACTCAGCCTGACCCATGCGCCACGCCACCTGTTGGCGATCGGACCGGGCCACCAGGCCGGCCATACGATAATAAAACAAGGATTCCTGTTGTCGCGGACGGGCGCGGCGGTGGCGGAGCAAATCTCCAAATCGCATGGTGAGATGAAAGATGCGGCCCAAAGTGGCTAAATCCGGGGTGGCGGCGGCATTGGCTTTCGTGGCGGCTTGCTGCATCATCTGGCGGGATAAACGATCATGTCCGGTGCGAAAGGCAATAGCAGAGAGTGTCAAATACATAAGCGGGTCATTCGGGTGTCGCTTGATCTGGGCAAGATCATAAGCCAGGGCGGTCTTCCATCGGGCGTAAGCAGTGATGGTATCATCGTTGACCGCGAGAATTTCCTGGCGGGTCACCAGCAGGTTACCCGGAAAACCCGGTTGTTTTTTTCCAGTGGCCGGCCACGGAATCATCGGTTGTGTTGCGCCCGTACCCACCTGCACGCGCAGCAAACCCTGCTTGAGCGGCAGGTAGACGAAATGCGATGTCAACACCGGCCGGGCCATGAGAATACCGAGGTTGGTCGTGAGCGAAGAATGCCAGGCCATGGTTCCGCCGGGAAGATCAAAGGCCTTCACCCGTTGGCCCGCCACAATAAGCTGATGGTGAATCGCGCCCAGAGTCATCAAGGCTCCGGATGGATTGTGACAGGCAATGACACGCATAATCCGGCCGCTGGATTGAGAATAAACGTATATGTGTGCATTGATCGCAGACGAGTCACAGGTGATAACCATGCCATGGTAGATCAATGGGGCATTGACCTGCCATGGTACCGTCCGGGAGATGATGCCATTGAAGTACATCTGATTTTGCGGCATGGGGGGTTGCGGTGTTAACCGCAACCATACAATTTTACCAAGCCGGGCATCAATGGCCATATCCGCTCCAAAGCTGGTATCCACATCAACCACGCCGCCGGACATGGATAAAACCGAATTAATCTTGGCGGGCGGTCCGTATCCCCGTGACGCGATGGAGCAGAGATATTCACGCCAGACAACGGCTCCGGTATGTCTATTGAAGCGCATCAGATACAGTTGTTCCGCGCTGTTGGCGGGGGCGGCGCAGGCCAAAACATAGACGCCGTTTCCCTGCACCATGGGTGAGGTCATCAGGGTGAAGGTTCCATTGACGCCCGGCGGTGCCAGACGGTTGGATGAACGACTCCACATCAGCTGGCCATTATGCCGATCAATACAAATCAGTCGTACAGGGGGCAAGCCACCCCAGCCATACGGATTAAAAACCTGCGGGCCTTGCGTAGGTAAAATGCTGTAGAGTTTATTGCCGGCCAGCGTACATTCCAGATGATCCACGGATGAGGCCAACATGTCGAAGCCGCTCCCGGGCTGGTTCAACGCTGCCGGGAGCACAGCCGGATATCTCCAAAGCACAAAACCGGAGGCCTCATTAAACGCAATGATTTGCCTGGCGGTGTTGACATATAAGGTTTCCATGCCGGCGGTGGGAAACGCATACATAATTTGTGGATTACCGTTGAGCCAGGCGTTGGCGTTACGCAGCGAAAAAACCTGAATTTTCTGCTGGCGAGCCTGGGCTTGCTGCGCGGGATTGACGGTGGAGGTTGGACCGGCGGAGCGTTGTTTCAGGTTGTCGGTCCATAACATGGCTCCGGGCAGGCTATGCGAACGGGCAATGCGATTGCGCAGGTTATTGCCTGCGTATGTGGGCCACCTGATCTGCGGACTGTTTGCCGCGGTCTCCAGCCAGCTCTGTTTTGCGCAAGCGGCGGTCAACGCTGCCGCCAAATCGACCTGCCGGCCGCCAAACAAACCCATGGCCTTCGGATAACCTTGCGAGAGTTGCGCTGCAAGCTTCGACGCCAGGCTATTTTCTCCAGCGAGATGCGCCGCCAGCGCCGCCCGAAACAGCAGCATCGGACGATGGTTGGTCATGCCCGGGTGTTGCATGAGGGTGAGCCACAATTGGGCGGCCTCATCAAAATCGCCGCGTTCAAAAAGCCATGACGCCCCGACGCTAAGACCCCTGGCCGCAGCCTGAGATGGAAAGTATCGACCGCCAAGCTGCAGTAAGCGAGTTAAATTGTGGTCTTGCAGCGCCGTGTGAATTTTGGCCTGTGCTTCCGGGCCATAAATCTGGTCGTAAACGGATCGCTGGGCGGGAGGCAAGGCCAGCAAAATGGACCAGACTCGCCGTTGGATGCTCACGTATAAGTCGTCGGAGGTCAGGATGACCTTGTTGCCATATTTGTCGGCAATTTTTTGGAAAAGACGCATGGCTGAAGCCGTATGGCCGCTGCTTAAAAGCCGGCGGGCCTTCCGCATTAAATCCGAGGCTCCAAAAGAATCGTTCACCTGCACCAATCGAAAAGTCGTATCATTGTTTTTAGCGCCCACGGCCGGCGGCCTGGTCCGAATCATGGGGCCGCCTGGATTGACGCGCAACATCATTTGCCCGCGCAGTAACGCGGCCGCAGCGAATACCCCGGCCAAAGCAATCACGATCAACGGGGTTATTTTTCCGGCAAACAATCTTTGTGCCGACGCGTCCTGGCCCACAACAGGTTCTGTTTGATACCTTTTCATACACACCTATATGACAATGGTTTCCACCTTGCGCCGGATCATTGGCTCGGATCGCGCTGAAAATAGCGGCTCCAGAGCAGGCCCAGCTTATCACGGGCCGGGGTCGATATTTTGGCGCGGTCAGACCAGATTGCCAACTCCAGGGCCCGATGCGCCGCAAATTCCTCATGCCGTCTCGCCCATACTTGCGGTAAGGCCGCCCGGATCAGAGCCATGGCATTGCCCGTAGCGGCCTGGAGGTGACTGATAATTTCCTCAAGTAAGAGTTTCGCAGTCCCGGCTTGGTGTGGCCGCCAGCAATCGTAGTCGGTTACCATCGCGATCGACGCATAACTGATTTCCGCCTCCCGGGCCAATTTAGCCTCGGGCATGATGGTCATACCGATGAGGTCCGCCCCCCAGGTGCGATACAGCATGGACTCCGCCCGTGTCGAAAAGGCCGGACCTTCCATGCACAGGTACGTTCCATTCTCGTGGACCTTCAGCGACGGCAAATTGCGATGGGCGGTTTCCATGATTATTTGACGCAGAACCGGGCATACAGGTTCCGCCAATTCCACATGTACGGCCGCATCCTCAAAGAAAGTTCCAGCTCGCCGTACCGTTCGATCTATGGTCTGATCGACCAGGACCAGATCCCGCGGTTTCATGGCCTCATTCAGGCTGCCAACCGCACCAGAGGCAATAATCCACCGGCATCCCACCGCCTTAAGGGCGTAGATATTGGCCCGATATGGCACCTGCGTTGGATTCAACAGGTGGCCGACGCCATGGCGGGCGAGAATGGCAACCGGCACCCCATCCCAATCACAAAGTACCGGCGGAGCGGCTGGACGGCCAAACGGTGTTTCTATTTCCACTGCCTGGCTATGGTCGGCTTGTCGCAGTAGCTCTTCCAAACCCGAGCCACCTATGATTCCGATCCGATCTTTCATCTTGAGGTATTCTCCAGAACGATCACCTCCACCGGAAGTATCAGTTCCTGCCGCGATGATCATACACCAATCGGCAAGTCGCTGCCCACTACGGCCATCCCCGCAGCGAATACCAACCACGCATCCGTTCTGCCATCCTCCAGCCCGGCCATTTTGGCCGGGCGCAAATTGCTTTCGTTATGCCAGTCAACTTAGGGACGTGTGTGTCCTCACCTGCTGACCGCTGACTGCTTCAATGGGTTGGGCATCGATCTGGATGCCACATTTTATGGTCGCACCGTCACCGGGGGCGGGTTCTCTCAGGGACGTTGAAATTGGCGCCGGTAGGCGCTGGGAGTGAGGCCCACAATTTGTTTGAACCGTCGCGAAAAATGGAACTCATCGCAGTAACCGCAGGCAGATGCAATTTTCGCGCACGTTTCCGAATGGGATCGCAACAGTGCGCACGCTCGGGCCATCACTTGTTCCGATGCATACCGCCCCGGAGAAATGCCGGAAAGTTTTTGAAACCGTTTGCGAAAGGTTTCGTAAGTTTCGCCCAGGGCCTCGGCTGCGGCATCCACATCAATCTGATCCGCGCGCGTAAAGCCTTCCAGCAAAGCCTGCGCCCGTCGCAGCCAGCTTGTATCCGCGGCATTGGCCTGGGCATTTTGCACCATCTGTACCAGAAATTCCTGGACCGCCAACATAGCCTCCAGCGGGGTCTTGTTTTCCACAGTGCCGGCAAGGCGGGGCAGCCAGTAAGCCGGCGGATCCAGGTGAATGACTTTTACGCTGAGCAAATCTTCACGTCGCCATAAATCAAAAATGGGGCCGTCAAACACCACGTAAAATTCGTCCCAAGAATCAGAGGAATGGGGCCGCGGCCCATACCGGTGCGGCAGATCCGGATAGACTACAATTAAATCTCCGGATCGCAGTAACTGGTGCGCACCGGCGGCATCTTCATACAGTCCTGCCCCGCTGTGCAGGTAGACCATGGCATAACTGCCCAAAATGCGCATGCGGTTCCAACCAGTCCCCGCACCTTTGCACAGGTAACCCGCCAGCGTCACGCGGCCCAGCTTTTGGCGGCTGATGTTGCTCCAGGTAACCCGGCTGCTTTCGGACATGAAATATCCCTTTTCCGGCTAATTGCCAAATTATACATGCTGCGGTCCAAAACAGCCATGGCGTGGCCCAGGGCACTTCCGGCATAATTGGGGAAGAGCCAAGCGCTGAACGGCGCAACGCATGATTGAAAGGACGGCTTTATGACAACGATCAGCACCGGAAAACAGCCGACGGCCATTCGTTCCCACGGCGTGTTCCTGGATACTACGCCGCAGTGCTTCGGATATTTGAAAGATTCCACCGATCTGCTGGGAGATTCCGACCAACTGCGCAAGCAGATGGCCCGAGATGGCTACCTGTTTTTGTCCGGACTTTTACACCGCGAAGAGGTGCTGGCGGCACGTGCGGAAGTGGTACGTCGTCTGGCGGAATCGGGCATTCTCAAGGCCGGCACCGATCCCATGGACGCCATCATCGCACCGGGCCGGGCTTCCACGTTCATGCCGGAACTGGCCTTGAACAACACCGCACTGAATAAGGTGTTATACGCAGGCCCGATGATGGCTTTTTTTGAAAGGTTTTTTGCTGCTCCTGTTCGCCACTTTGATTACACCTGGTTTCGCGCCATTTCGCCCGGAAACGGAACCCGCTCGCATTGTGACAGCGTTTACATGAACCGGGGAACACACCACCTTTATACCGCATGGACGCCTATTGGAGATGTCTCGTTTGAGCTTGGCGGACTGATGGTGCTGGAAGGATCCCACAATAACCAGAGGCTCAAGGAAACTTATGGTCTGCAGGATGTAGACAGCTTTTGTGAAAATAAACCCGATGCCAAAAAGTGGGGCAAAGCCTGGGGCACCGATGGTTCACTGCATGGTAATCCTAATCAAATACGAAGGTCTGTGGTCGGCGGAAATCCACGGGGCGGACGCTGGCTGAGCGCCGAATACCGGGCCGGTGATGTGCTCCTTTTTTCAATTTTTACAGTTCATGCTTCGCTGGATAACACCACGGCAGATCGTATTCGTTTTTCATGCGACAGTCGCTACCAGCCCGCCAGCGAACCGGCGGACGAACGCTGGATCGGCCCCAGCCCTATCGGCCACGGACCCGCCGGGAAAAAGGGGAAAATCTGCTAAACCCACAACTTGCCGGGATTGATCATGGTGAGTTCATCCACCTTGTCTTGCCCGACGAGGTCCACGGCCCGCCGCAGGCCGCCCAACCGGCTGGGTAAATGGTCGGGCCGATGGCAATCCGAACCCAGCATAAAATAGCGATGCTCCAGCAAATAACGTTCCGCCAGGCCACGGCCGTCTTCGCCTTCCGATCCGCCCAGCGGGCCCAGGTTGCCTTGAAAGAGCAGGTCGCGATCCGCCAGATCATCAATAAAATCTGGGTTCAACCGCAGGCAATCCATTCTTTCCGGATGGGCCAGGATCACCGTCAGCCCCCGGGCCTGAAGCCAATCTATACATTCATCGGCCCACCACGGCCAGTCCGGCTCCCACAGATCCACTAAAACATAAGGCGTGTTCAAGCCGAAGGTGGGAATGCGCGAGGTGTCCGGGAGCGATAAAATCCGCGGTGACAGGCGCAGCTCACCACCCGGTCGCAACTGCACCTCAATGCCGTCGGCCACCAGAAACTTTTGCAGCCGCTCCAGACCGGCGGTCACTTCCGCGGGGGCAAGATCGCCGAATTCCATGGCCCCGGTATGGGGTGTCACAAAAAATTTGGTGTAGCCGCGATGCCAGAAGGCGCGAAGGCAGGTGATGGATTCCAGCGGGGTTTTGCAGCCGTCGTCCACCCCCGGCAAAAAGTGATTGTGAACATCAATGCGCGTCATGCACGAATATTTCCGATTGTTGAATCGCCGGGGCCGGGCAGAATTACGCGCCGGCTGCTTCTATGGCCGCGTCGCTGCGGCTCATGCGTTTTCTCTCATTTTCTTTGAGATAGCGTTTGCGCAGACGAATGTTTTTCGGCGTAATTTCCACCAGTTCGTCATCCTCAATGTATTCCAGGGCGAGTTCCAGGGACATATCGCGTGGTGGCTTGAGAATGATGTTTTTATCGCTGGCGGTGGTACGCATGTTGGATAATTTTTTTTCCCGGCAGACATTCACCGGAATATCGGTGTCCTTGTTGTATTCGCCCACCACCATGCCTTCATAGACCTCATCGCCGGGCTTTACAAACATGACGCCGCGTTCCTGGAGTGTATCAAGCGCAAAAGCATTGGCGGAGCCATTTTCCATACTGACCATCACGCCATTCTGCCGGCCCGGCAACGCGCCGCGAATAAATTGATAATCGTGAAAGGTGTGGTGCATGACCGCTTCGCCCTGCGTGGCGTTGAGCAGCCGCGTGCGCAGGCCAATAAGCCCCCGTGCCGGAATGGTGAATTCCAGATGGGTCATATTGCCCTTGGTATCCATCTTGACGAGTTCACCGCGGCGATTGCCGATGGCCTCCATCACGGCTCCCACCGCCGACTGCGGCACATCAATCACCAGATTTTCCACCGGCTCGCATTTGTGGCCGTTGAGTTCCTTGAAAATCACCTTGGGTTTGGAAACCTGCAGTTCATAGCCTTCGCGGCGCATATTTTCAATGAGCACGCCCAGGTGCAAAAGGCCGCGGCCGCTGACCCGGAGCGAATCTGCCGATGAGGTATCTTCGACGCGCAGCGCCACATTGCTTTGCAGTTCGCGCATCAGCCGGTCGCGCAGGTTGCGACTGGTAACAAACTTCCCTTCACGGCCGGCCAGCGGAGAATCGTTGACGCTGAAGATCATGCTCAGCGTGGGTTCGTCCACGTCAATGAGGGGCAAGGCGTCCGGATGTTCCAACGAGGCAATGGTATCGCCGATGTCCACGTCTTCAATACCAACCACGGCACAAATATCGCCGGCTTCGGCGTGCTGGGTCTTTTCCCTGGCCAGCCCCGCAAACAGATATAACTCCACAATCGCATGGTTTTCAATTTTGCCGTTGCGTTTGACCAGGGCCACTTTTTGGCCTTTGTTGAGCACGCCGTTAAACACCCGCCCGATGCCGATGCGCCCTACATATTCGTTGTAGTCGATGTTGGTAATCTGCATTTGCAGCGGCTTGTCCAGGTCGGCCACCGGGCCGGGAATTTTGTTCACGATCGTTTCCATCAGCGGGCGCATATCCGTGGAGGAATCCTGGACGTCCAGCCGGGCAAAGCCCGCGCGGCCTGAAGCGTAGACCACCGGAAAGTCCAAGGCGTCATCGTCGGCTTCCAGTTCCACAAACAGATCGAAGACTTCGTTGAGCACTTCATCCGGACGGCAATCCACCCGGTCGATCTTGTTGATGACCACAATCGGCTTGATGTGATAATGAAAGGCTTTGCGCAGGACAAACCGCGTCTGCGGCATCGGGCCTTCAAATGCGTCCACGAGCAGCAGCACGCCATCGGCCATTTTCAGTACGCGCTCCACCTCGCCTCCGAAATCGGCGTGGCCCGGCGTATCAATAATGTTGATCTTGCGCACCACACCCCGCACATCGGTATAGTTCATGGCCACATTTTTGGCCAAAATGGTGATTCCGCGTTCCCGCTCCAGCGGGTTATTGTCCAGAATCAACGTGTCGGTGGACATCTGCGTCTGGTTATCGCGGAACATGCCCGATTGCCGCAGCAAAGCATCCACCAGCGTGGTTTTGCCATGATCCACGTGCGCAATAATGGCGATGTTGCGTAATTCGTCTCGTCTTTTCATAACCAAGCTCATTTCAATGATTGGGACCGCAAGCTCTCGCCCAATCCCGGCAAGGCCCGTGGCGATCAAAGGTTTGATAAAATGCGACTTCCATCATCCGGTTAAGGCGGCCCCAAGCCACCCAGCCGCATTGAGCCACGTAATCTACCATAATGTGGTCAAAACGAAAAGCGTCGTTCCGCCGCGGCGGTCAGGGTGCGGCCATCCATTGTGGCAAAATCTCCAAAAGTGGTACCAAATTCCCCTATCGAACGCGATGACGGAGGGGCGGTGGGTCAAAATTGTGCGCCTTCACGAAAAGTGCGGGAGAACCATTTTCGCCCATGGCCGCTGCGCCCCCCCCGCGGTCGCCGCGGCGACGGGGGAGTTGGCCAAGGAGATGGGAGGTTGGCCAAGTTGGCCAAGGTTGAAGAATTGCGTTTTTGTTGGGTTTTTGGGGCAGGTTGGCCAGGTTGGCCACGATGGCCACGATGGCCAAGGTTTTCACAACAGCGGGAGGCGTGGTGGTGGTGGTAGCAGCGTGGTGTGTTCGGGGGTGGACTGGAGGAAGGCACCAGATGGCACCACGGTCGGGGTAAATATCGGACTTTATGCGGAGGAGCGTTTTGGCGCGGCCGAGCGTGCGCTGGGAAAAGCCAGCGGAGATCGCACGGCCAAGAAGGCTGACCCTCGACTGGGGGCCGGTGGAAAGTTGCTGTAGGAGCCAGGCGGCGCAGGCTTCAAGCCTGGACTGATCGTGGGTGGTGGGTGCGGGCGGGATGGCGAGAAGCTGGTCCGGGTGCGTGCCAAGCACTGGATTGGGTTGCCAATGGAGTTGGTTGTCGGCCAGGCGATAGGCCAGGGTGGGTGGTCTGGGAACGAGATTGTTTTTGACAGGTACGAGCAGATGCTGCAGCGGGTCGGGGTTTTCTTCACGAGGATCGGCGATGGCCATGAAAATGGACCGGCTGACGGCAGCCAACGCGATACCGCCTGGGATGCGGTGAATGGCGGTGCGGAAGCGTGTTTTGGTGAGGTGCATGACGACGATGATGGCGCACTGGGTGGAGCCGGCGAGATATTGGAGTCCTTGGGCGAGGCTGTAGGCACGGGCGGGGGTGGAGCAGGCGGACGGCTCAAGAAAGGCGAGCAGGGGATCCAGGATAACAAGCTTGGCGTCGATACGGAGAATATGGAAATAGAGTGCTTCGAAATGGCGTGGCAGCAGGCATGGGCCACGGAAGTAGTCGCTGTTGGGGAGAAAAATTCTACTGGTGTCAGCACCGGCTTTGATCAGGCGTGGCAGGGTGGTGGTTTCGTGGTTGTCTTCGTGGTTGAGGAGAAGGGCATTGGCGGGCTGGCGTGCGGGTGTCTGGGGCGGTTGGCCGGGCCAGGGGGTGCCGGTGCTGACACCAGTAGAAGTTTTCTCC
>JAJZCR010000014.1 GCA_021851715.1 Planctomycetota bacterium | reverse complement strand
GCAAAGAAGCAAACGGCGGCGTCCCCGACGGGGGTTGGGAACCTCGCCGCGTGGGGGTGCCAGCTCCGCTACGGTCGGACTCGCTGCGCTCGCCCTCCCTGCGCTGCGCAGGCACCCCCAAAAACAAACCCTCGATGGAAGCTAAATTTGGATGCGAACAGTGAACAATAATGTGACAACTTTAGATCAGGACTTGACATCCCCCGCGTGGTGGCGGGTATGTTACCGGCGTATGAATAGGGTACCGATTCAGCAGCGGATTGATAGCCAGCCAAACAAGGCGATGGCGACGTATGCCGCAGCGCATGGGCGGAAAGTCTATCGGAAAATTTGGGCTTCCCCAAGAATGGTGGACACAGGCCAAAGCTGGCATAATGTCGGTGAAAGGAGTTTACCATGACGCGACAATGCACAATGTCCTCGGTGAAAGCCGGGGGTGGCACCGGAGCCCGCCTATGGCGGGCGAGCACGACCCTCGGCGTTCTGGCGTGCGCTGGCCTCGCAATACAGTACGCGTGCGCGCGGCCGGCGCGGGCACTATCCGTACCGCTGCGGGCCAAGGCGAAGGTACTTCTTTGGTTCCGAGGCCGCCCCGTGACAGTGCGGAGCCTCACGGGCGTGGGCTATCACCAAGGCCTGGCACTTGCCCGCCGCGCTTTCCGCCGATGGGGGCGGGGTCCATCGGCCTCACCGGGGCCTCCCTTCGGCATGTTGCCCAGCGACGGAGCTTGGGTAAAACGCGGGGCAGATCCCGGGAAGCGGCTGTATTTGGCGGGTCTCTCGGGCGTCGCCCGGCGGTATCTGAGCTATCGGCTGTTGCGGGCGTTCGTCGCTCGTTACCGTCCCAACATGGCCCCTTACGTGGATATGCAGAATCTGCCGCGGGCGGCGACCTTGGAATCGCGTCTCCAGGACAAATACATGAGCATCGTCGCCGCGGGGATACGGGGGAACTGGCCGCTGAGGCGCTTTCTCGGTGCGTTGCGCAGGGCGTTCCCCTTCAAGCCTCAGCCTGTTGCCGCGTGGGCCAGATTCTGGCACCTCGCGCGGACCAACAAGGCATTCGTGTATACGATGGCCAACTGCTTCTACGGTGGGCCACGCGGGTCGCGATGGGAGCGTTACGACGCCTACATTGACCTTGGGCACATTGCGATCGGTGTGGTCGTGCTGCGCGACCCGCAGAAATGGATCAGGCTTGCCAATTCCCGCGAGGGCAGCTGGCAGTTCATGTCGGTTGTGCGGGCGACTGGGGCTCGCGGCGAACTGAAGGCTGTGGCGGGCGTCCTGCGGGCCGTCGGGTCGCCCTCCGGCAACGTGCATCGGGACGCCATGCGACGGGGCAACGCCGTTTTGCGCGCCTTGGGATCGAGGTCACGCATATCCGCGTTGTCCGCACCATTTTGGATGGCGGCGCGGGAGGCTGGCCTCCCCGGTTGGCGCGGTGCTACGATTGTTGCGTTCCCTCTTGGAGTCCTCGTCCCCGCACGGACTTGGCCGAGCCGTCTGCAGCCTGCATACCTCTGCCGAATCCAGACCAAGGTGCCGAAATTTTTGAGGGGCGTTGCCCTGGAACTGGTGCCGGGCGGTCCGATTTTCAACGGCGCACAGGACACGCTGTTGGCACCGCTTGCCCGCAAGCTTTTGGCCTCGATCCGCCTGATGGCGGGACTGCGGCCGTTGACGGCGGGCGAGTTGGCCGGTTGGAATGGTAACGGGCTCCTCGTGACGGAGTTGCGCGGCGTCAGCATCCCGCGGGTGATTCTGCGGTATCCCACGACTGATCCAGGCTGGAGGTAATATGGCCAGGGAGGTTCGAAGAAAAAAGGAATCCAGCGCGAAGAAAAGGCTGGTGCGCGCCGCGGCAACTGCCATCGCGGTATTGGTGTGCGGCCATTCCGCCGCTTGGGCCTCCGTGAGCCAGCGCATGCCTTCCGTTGGAAACCTGCCGCCGGTACCGGTCGTCCTTCGAAACGTGGGCCCGGTGGCCCCAGCGCGTGTCGTCCACCGTGCCACCACCATCCAGCCATGGCTCCACGACCCCGCGCTGCACGTCCTCAACCCGTGGTACCTCCGCATCGCCACGGCGGTGGTGACGAACAACACGGTGGACTTGGATAAATACGCGGTGCGGATGCAAAAATTTGCTGCGGATAAAACCAAGCCGTATCTGTGGTTCCCGGCCACGCGGGCACGCACGTTTTGCCTGGTGTGGTTGGATGATGAGACGGCATTTATTCATTCCTTTGCGATGCTCTGCCATGCCCGTGGGGTGAGGCAAAATCAGGATAAAGTCATTATTTTTGCCCAGAGAATTTTTGCCGTGCTGGCCAAACAAAAACGCGCCGCGTGGGTTCGCGCCGCCGTCGCCCAGGGCCTGCCCGCCTCCGGCCCGGGGCCGGGCAAGCTGTATATGTACCTGCTGAACCAGCGGCTGGGGGAAATGCGCAGCCCCATTGCCAAACGAAATCTGATTCAGCTTTCCATCGGCCATGCCGTCATCGCCTTGGAAAACGCCAAAAAAATCCTCCAGCCGGCGAAAGGACCGCAAAACAGAAGCCATCCGGGGCCACTGGTGCTGGGCTATCCGCAAAGCTATTACCGCTACCAGCGGAATCTGGAAACCCTGCGGTACATGGCGGTGATCAACGACACCGATGGTTTAAGCACGGTTGACCTATGCCGGGATGGGCAAAGTTACCTGGCGATTTACAGAGCCAACGGGCGGTATTCCGCCAATGTATTTTATGCGGTGCTTAAGCAGCTTTATCTGGTCCATCAGGTGTTGCCTACTCCGGCGGCCAAGGCCGGTGTGCTGACCCAAGGTAATTGGTTGGAGGACTGGTACGCGAAAATTGTCGCCAAGCCGGGGCCGCTGAATAGGAAAATTGTGGCCAGGTGGCAGCAGTGGCAGGCGCTGCGATAACCCCGAAAAGGTATCATGGCGGAAAAGAGTGTGTCGGTGGCATTGGTGTGGATGATGGTCTGATGCAAGGTAGAACATCAGATAGTGGTCGCCGAGTTGTTCATGTTCATTATTCTGGTTTTGCTTATCGCCCTGGCGATTGCCGCATTGCAGACTGCAATTTCTATCCATGGCGATCGCACCATCTGCATCCAAAAAAAGGCGGTGCTGTGAACGTGGGAGCACCGCCTCTAATGCTCCGTGTCGTTGCGGGTATGAAACCGAGCTATGAATAAGGTACCTATTGAACGGTGGATCAACAGCTAGCCAAATGAGTTTATGGCTACGTTTGCCGCAGCCGTGGTGCGGTGGGGATGTGAACTGCCGGACATGGTGGCAAATTGTCGAAAGCAGTGGCCGGAAAGTCCGCCAGATGTGCGGTTATGGCTAGATTTGTATCGTGATCATCGCCGGGTGGCCGGAGCTATCCAAAGGGAGATGCTTGGCGGGGCGGATGCGAGCGGGCATGGACTGCCTGGCAAACTGCCCTTGCAGTCTCAAAGAAGGCTTCACCAAGCGTTTGGGCTGTCGATGGAGTGGTTTGACAAGAAACAAAAATATCAATAACTTGCAATGGTGATTCACACCCATAATGTTGAGCTTATCACGGACGCGAGGGTGGTGGGGCTTGTTCTCATAGTCCTTGGACTGGGGTTGATTGCAGTTTGGGGCGTTCGCCGGACGCAGCGATGGCGTCGCCAGCGGCGGCGGGCGATGGACGAGGCCGTCGAGAGCCTGGAACGGCAGGGCGAACAATAAGAATCGCATCCACATTAGGTTGAATCCGGGAAAGTGCATACTGGACGTACGCAGCAGGACGTGGCGTGCCTTTCCGTTCAAGCCCTGCTCTGACCAAGCAATATCCAATGGCCCCAACAACAGTTGACTTGCGCAACCGCAGGGTTTGGGTTACTGCCCCGCTTTCTGTCGGGATATATATTTGTATTCACCGCCATTTTCTCTGGCAATTTTTTTAAGATTGGCCCTCGATACCGGATCTTGTAAGGTAAAGGCGTAGGTATAAATATGTACGGCGTGATTTTTATTGAGGTGCCTGATGTAGGAAATCAGCTTGGGGTCAAAGGCCCCTTTGGTGAGGAAATAAATAATTTGCGGGTGCAGGCGAAACGCCGCCTTAAATGGCCGTGCGAAATAACGGTACCGGTATTCCGCTGCACCGGCAGGCGTTACCGTGCGGAACCGCTTGAAAAAATCCTGCTTATTGCGGAGCGTGGCATGGACCAGGCGATTCGGGCCGAGAATTTTATAGTTTTTCCGAAACACAATGACCGCAAAGGATTGCAGCGGCACCAGTCCATCAATGGATTTGCGCAGGTGACTCTTAAGAAATTGGAAGTTCTCCAAGGTGCTACCTTCATAATCCAGAATGTAGACGATGCGTGTGGCATTACCCCCCTGGCCGACATAGCTGAATTGCGGGACGGTGCCCACGCCGCCGCCAGATACGCCGAAGGGGGCCAGCGAACTGCTGGAACTGGTGGCGATGGCCGGTCGGCCGGGCCACTCAATATGGTACGCAGCCGAGCCAGGCAGCGAACCGCCGATACCGGTGGCGATGGCCGGTTGAGCCTTGGCGTTGCGGATTGCCTGGCGTTGCCGCCCGATTTCCGCCTGGGCCAACTTCAGGGTCTTGGCTGCACGAATCACTGCGTGGACGTTGCCCGCGGCCATGTCGGCTTTCAGCGCCGCCTTGATGCTGATAATCTGCCGCTGAATTGCTTTGATGACCAATTGCGGGTAGGCCACTTGGGCTTGGGCCCAGGCGGTTGCCCAGGCCTTGGCGGCCCTTTGCGTTACTTGTGTGCGGGCCACCACGATTGACCGCAATGGCGGAAAGGCCGCACCCGCCGTTTGGTTGGCGGGGGACGGACCAACAAACGGCGGCGCTGTGTGATCGTCTTGGCGTTGAAGTTGTGCCGCTTTGAGCAGGTGATGTGCGGCCAGCACTGCATTGACATTCCCACTTTTCATGGCTGCGGTGATGGCGGCTTTAAGGCCACTGATTTCCTTGGTATCGGCCGCCAGCAGTTCTTGCCTTAGCATCGCTTTTTCACGGGTTAATTTGGCTTCAACACGTTGCATCGCAGCCGATTTGATCGCCTGCATGGTCAGCGGTGTAGTGCCATCGGTGGTTGGGGGCGGAACATTGCCGACACTGGCCAGGGCGATAGATTGATGATTCCATCGTGGTGCGGAGGGGCTGTTGACGCTTGCCCAGAGGGGTTTGCACAAACCAACAGCCAGCAGCGATATCTGTAACGTTTTCCAAGTTCGCAGGGCAAGCGACATAGGTGCTCCTTATGGGCAGCGATGGCACATTTCCGTATAAAAATGGCTACGGGGTAGTATAGGTTTTCATGTGCTGGGTGCAAATGGAAAAGAGCGTCGGCGGCAGATGGCTTTCATGGGAGGTTTTGGTCGGCGTTTCCCCGTGGAGGGGCATCGCGAAAAGGGGATGTGGGGGGATTAGGGTTAATCCTCCGCGTGGCTGCGGGTGTGATGCCGGAATTGTAAATCGTCCATTGCCTTCGGCGATATTGGCGACGATGGAAACGGACGCACGGTTGAGTTGATCGGAAAAGAAGCCTTAGCCACGGGGGAACTTTTCGGTAATGGCGCAAATGCAATCAGCGTAGGAAATGGCTTTCTGATAGACGATTAATTTTTCAAAGGTAAAAGCCATCTGCGGTCCAACAATGAGAATAGAAGGTTGAGCACAGGCCTCAGCAGGCGGCGGAGCGGCTGGTACCCGCAGGTTCTTGGATTGAGCCGGTTTTGCTCTACCGTCTCAAGTCTCCTGCTCTATTTTTTTGCCCGCGGGCAAAAAAAATCGGGGCGACAGGATTTGAACCTGCGACCCCCTGGTCCCAAACCAGGTGCTCTAGCCAAGCTGAGCTACGCCCCGATGGATAGAGCGTAATGTAGCATATTGACGGTAGAAAGCCACTCCCGGCTGCAGTTTGGAGGGTGGGTGGCGGCAGAGGGATGGCGGGGCCGGACGTGATGCCTTAAGGCTTCATAATTCTGGATAATCTTGTTTAATTTTGGCATTGTAAATAAACGGCAATTATTGGCAATTTTCACTATTTCTTGACTAAGGCCAACGGCGGCCTAGAATAATGGTAGATTCAACATGTTTTACATGCTTGGGTCTGATCGCCCCACCGGTGGTCGCGACGGGTAGTGCCGATAGCGGGTACTTGAACAAAGCCGTGCGGTCATGGTCCGAAAGGGGCGACGAAGAGCTTGGGGAAAGCTGATATAGAGCAGCGCTTCGGTCGATTCAGGATGACTGTGGTCGGCACGCTTTCACGGATGAATTTCTAAGTCCACCGCAACGCATGCGCACAACACGATCCTTGCCGCCACCGTGTGGGATCCCACTTTTGCCCACACGCAAGCTGCCGCGCCCCACTCGGCAGCCCTGTGGCGGCTTTTTTCGTTGAGTGGCTTTTGTGAGCAGTGTGACTGATTCAACATGGCTTTACGCTCGAATCTAGATCCCGCGCCAAATCTTTTGACCGTGCCGGATGCGGCGGGAAAAATTAAATGGACGGATATATTTGGTAATAATCATGCCGTTGAGTTGGAAATCGGTTCCGGCAAGGGCACTTTTATTCTGGCTGTGGCCCAGATGCATCCGCAGCACAATTATATCGGCATGGAATGGGCCAAAGCCTATTGCGATTTTGCCGCGGATCGTTTTCGTCGCCACGGGCTAGCCAATGCGCGTATGGTTCATGCAGAGGCGCTCTGGTGGATACGGTGTCATGTACCTGACAATGCCGTTGCGGCGGTGCATGTGTATTTCCCGGATCCATGGCCGAAAAGCCGCCATCACAAGCGACGATTGATTCAACCGGAATTCTTAAGAGAAATGCACCGAATTCTGGTGCCGGGTGGCCAGGTGCGGGTGGTAACGGATCACGCGGAGTATTTTGAGTGGATAAGGACGGTTTTTGCCGGCCAGGGTGTTTTGGCCCAGATACCGTTTGAATCTCCATTGCCACAAGAGGCCGGCGGCGTGGTAGGCACCAATTTTGAAAAAAAATACGCCCTGGAAGGCCGCTCCTTTTACGCGATTGCGGCAGAAAAGGGAATGAACGGGGTAACATCCGCTCCAGCGTCGTAAAACCTCATGAGAGCCGCAGATTGAGCAATACGAGGCCAAAGGGGCGGATTTTCGTGATAGTTCAATAGTAATGAGCCACAAATGTCGATAAAATCGTCGGTATGATGCAGCCAATGGGAATTAAGTCAGGTTTCATGCGAAGTGGGGAGCCAAGAGGGGGGGCTAACTATCGTCGCATGGGCGCGGTGGCGTTGGCGGCGGTGTTGGCTGCAGTGTCGTCGGCACGTGCGGCGAAGCCGGCGGCGGCCAAGCCAACGCGGGTAACGCGGGCGGCGATTCTGCAAAGTATCAACCGTGGCGTAGCATATTTACTGGCCAAGGAAAAACCGAAGAAATTCTGGGAAATTGATTCGCCTGATAACGTATATTGGGGCGGGCAGACGGCACTGGCACTCTACGCGTTGCTGGAGGTCGGACAAACCACAGGCGATCCGCAATTGCAGCGCGACGCCAAAAGGATAGCGCCGGCGCTGCATTGGCTGGACAAAATTGCACCCAAACGGACCTACGTAGCATCTTTGCAAATCAGCGCTTTGACGGTTTCACCGGGCAATTCACTGGCATCGCAGGTGGCTCTGGCCCGGGCCACGCAGGATCTGCTGGAGTCCCAGCGCCCGGACGGGGCTTACCATTACGGCATACACCGGCATCCCAGCATCACCCCATGGGATAATTCCAACAGTCAGTACGGCCTGTTAGGGGTGTGGCAGGCCCAGCTTTCCGGCATGCAGGTGCCAACACGTTACTGGGTGAAAGCCCAGCAACACTGGCGAAGCTGCCAGAATCCGGATGGCGGCTGGCCTTATGATAGCCATGGAGTTTCGACCAGGGCCATGACTGCAGCGGGTCTTACCAGCCTGTACGTTGTGGATCAATATTTGCACAGTGCCGTGCATCGCCAGGCCCATGCCGACAAGAATATTCAAGCAGGCATCGCCTGGCTGGCCAAGAACATAAAGACCAATTCCAATATGTATTATCTGTATGGGGTGGAGCGCGTCGGTTTGGCCGGTGGTATTAAGCAAATCGGCCCCGTGGACTGGTATCAGGAGGGTGCAAAGGAAATACTAAAAACGCAGAACCAGAAAACGGGAGGCTGGGATGGCTACGTCCTGGGCGTACGTCGTGGTCTGGGCGGCAGGGCCAGCAGCGTGGCCACTGCTTATGCGCTGCTGTTTTTGACGCGCGGGCTGAACCCCGTGGTGTTTGAAAAGCTGGATTATCCCGGAAATTGGAATCCGCGGGCACGCGACGATGCGAATGTGACCCAGTGGCTGGCCCATGAGTTTGAACAGCCGCTGAACTGGAGCATCGTCAATGTTCAATCGAATCCGCAGCATTGGCTTACCGCGCCGGTCCTGCTGATGACCGGGTCGGCCGATCCGCATTTTACCACCGGGGACATCCGCCGGCTGCGTTATTTTGTGGAACATGGCGGCCTGATATTTTCCGTGGCCACCGGCCATGGTACCGCCTTCACCGATGCGGTGAAGCGCATTGCCGCAGAGGTTGTCCGGGGGCGCTACGCGATGACCGCGATCGGTGCGACGGCGGCACTTCGGCATGTGCAGTTTAAAATTCCGGCCGACGTTCCGCTCTGGGGCCTTTCCAATGGCGTGCGGTACCTGTGGATTCATTCGCCCGGCGATATGAGTGCGGCTTGGCAAAGCAACCTATCGACGAGTCAGGCCATGGCGTTTGACCTGGCGGCCAACGTCTATTTTTACGCTACCGGCAAGCACCGTTTGACGGGGCGGTTGCATCCTTTGCGATTACCCCGGAAAGAGGGTTCCAGCGTGCGCCGGGTACAAATGGCCATGTTGAGAGTAGGCGAAAATTGGAATCCTGAGCCGGCGGCGTGGCCGCGTCTGGCGCAGATTATGGCGGCGGAAAATCGCACCACACTGATTCTCAAAAAACAGACCATCAAGGAGCTTAACGCGCAGGCCACTCCGTTGGCGCATCTGACCGGAACGGGGGCGTTTCATGTTCCCTGGCGGCAGGAAACCCAACTTCATCTGTTTTTGAGCCAGGGAGGAACGCTGTTTGCGGATGCGGCCGGCGGCAGCAGGGCATTCGCCCGGTCCTTCAGAAGAATGGTGGTGGATATTTATCCGACAAAATCCCTGGTGTCGATCAACCTCAGCAGCGCTATTTACGCGGGTTCCATGCCTGATTCGCACGCGGCCGGCGTGGTGAAATATCGCCGGGCGTTTATCAGTCGGCATGGCTACAGCCTGCAGCCCCGGCTATTGGGCATCCGGCGGCACGGGCGCTGGGTGATTATTTTTTCACCTCAGGATATTACCGGCGGACTGGTGGGACTGCATACCTGGGGCATCGATGGTTACGAGCCAAAATCAGCGCAGACTCTGGCGGCGAATATCGTTTTGTATTCGGTGGAAGGGAAGTCGCGTAAATCTGTGAGCCGGAATATTTCCTCCAACCAGGCTGGCCATGGCGGCCATTCCGGCCACGGCGTGTTCGGCCAGGGGGGCAGCGGTTCTGTGCCATCCATTCCACCCAAGATCATCCTGCATTGAATTCGGCAAAAGAATGCCCTGCACCTTTCATCACCTCGCCAAAGTGTTGCCGTTGCAATGTGGCGGAGAGAATTATCTGTGGACCGTGCGAACGGGAACTTCCACAAACTGTTTCCCGTCCGCGTCGATGACCCAGGCACGCAGCGAGGGGGTGTGGGCGGCGCTGACGGACACAATGATGTACACGTATACCGGCCATGCCAGCCGGAGGTCCGTGGCGCTGGGCACCGCTGGATGATCGGGATGGCTGTGATAGATGCCTATCACCTCCAGTCCAGAGGCTGAAGCGAGCCTGTCCTGTTGCAGCCAAAACCGGCTGTCAATGGCGTAGGCAAATCCATGGTCTGTTGCGACGGCATGGTTCGTGGCCGCAACACTGCGATCCACCAGCAGAATCCGCTTGTCCTTGCGGGCGGGCCGGCCAATGATCAATCCGCAACATTCGTGCGGGTATTGCGCGCGGGCATGGGCCAGAATGTGCGTGTGGATGTCTACGGGTATGGTAAGCGTGAAATCCGGGTGTGGCATGGCCTTTACTTCCACGTGGGCAGACCAGACGGTACAATAAATACCGTGCGCTGTTGTGTTGTCATTGTAGTCGCACGGCGCAATTTATGCTGGCTCCTGTTTACGGGGATTTTTCACCATGACAGATCAACCCCTCAAACCATCTTCGCATAATCCCGATTGGGAAGTAACCCCCGACCAGGTCCGGCAATGGTTGAAACAGGGGGAGGATATTTTTATTCTGGATGTTCGCCGACCGGAAGAATGGGACATCGCCCGGCTGGAAAAAGCGGTGTTGATTCCCCTGCAGCAATTGTCTCAGCGTGTGCATGAATTAAATGACCATCGCCATAAGCGACTGGTCATTCATTGCCATCATGGGATACGCTCGCTGCGGGCGACCGCACTTTTGCGCGAGTTGGGATTTAAGCACGTTCATTCAATGGCGGGCGGCATTGATGCCTGGAGCCTGACGGTTGATCCTACGGTGCCCCGGTATCGCTGAAGCAAAGGAATATCCTCTGAAACGAATTGCTCAGATCTTGTTCATAGTGATGGTCGCAGCCGGCCCGGCCACAGGCTGGTCGCTGTTGCCGCGTGCCGCCGCCGCGGGCCGTAACATATCCGGCAATGTCTTGACGTACCATAACGACGGCTTCAATAACGGCCTTAATTCAGAAGAAAAGATATTAACGCCGCGAAACGTCGCATCCGCGCGTTTCGGCAAACTGTTTACGGTGCATCTGGCCGGGGCTGAATCCGGCCAACCGCTCTTCAAGTCCGCGGTCAACATAACGGTGGGGCGGCATCAGGGCGTACAGAATGTTGTGTTTGTCGCCTTGAACAATGACAGTGTCTGGGCGATCAATGCGGATAACGGCACGGTTTTGTGGAAAGCCAACCTGCTGACAAAATTTCATGGCAATGCGGATGTAGTAAAGGCTGCGGACGGCAATACCTGGAGGGGCTACAACCGTTTTCCTGTGGAAGATACGCCGGCCATCGATCCGGATAATAACGTGCTGTATGTTCAATGCGAGGAAAGCGAGAGAGGCCCCGGCACGGGTGGAGTGTTACATTGGATTCATCTGCTTGCCGCGATCAAAATCTACAACGGCAAACGCTACGCCACCGCCAATATCGCGGAAGGCCTGCCCAACGCTCATTATATCAGCGGGCCGGCGGTAAGGCGACGTGGGGGCGGTGAAACAGTATTTGACGCATGCGATCTGACGTGCCGCTGTTTGACCTTTGATCCAGTCAATCACACGGTTTACATGGCCTGGGCGGATCCCGGCGACCACGGTCCGTACAACGGCTGGGTCGTGGGATACAATGCCGTCAGAAAGGCAGCCGGTACCCTGGTCTGTACCGCCCAATGGTGTGCTGTACCCACCGGGCATGGCACCGGCAGCACCCGGTTCAGTGATGGCGCGGGCGGCATCTGGCAGAGTGCGGGTGCTATTGCCGTGGATCAGCACGGCAACCTGTATGTTGAAACCGGAAATGGAACGTTTGACACGAAGTTGATCAAGGCTCCATACAGCAACCGCCTGAACACTGATCTACCCGATCTGCAGGTACCCGCCGGCGGTGATTATGGAGATTCGGTCGTAAAGCTCTCTCCTGATTCGGACCTCCGCCAGCATCGAGATAATCCTAACGGCTTTGGCCTGCATGTCAGTGATTATTTCACCCCCAGGGATGAAGAGACTCTCAACAATACGGATCGGGATCTTGGTTCCAGCAGCCCGGTGCTGTTGCCCAAGGCCGTGGGCAGCCCCCAACACCGAAAACTCCTGGTGATCAACGACAAGCAGGGCATCATGTATCTGCTTGATCGCTACAACATGGGGGGTTATTACGGTGCAGCCGCGGGTCATGGGCGGTCCGGCTTTAATGACGTGGTTCAACAAATCAATTCGGCTACGAACAGTGCGTTTAGTACGGCAGCTTTTTACCCCGGCGGCAGGGCTGGCGGCGGCACCATTTACTACGTAGCGGTGGGTGATGCCGCCAGGGCGTTTGCAATTTCTCATGCCCACATCAACCCTCACGCCACCAGCACTTCTTTTCATAGTTATGGCCGGTACGGCTACCCGGGATCGACCCCGGAAATATCGAGCAACGGCGGCCATGATGCCATTCTCTGGACCTTGAATCAAGGGAAGAATAGCCTGGTGGCCTTCAATGCCGCAAATCTGGGTGATTTGCTTTTTAACAGCGCGGTGGGCACAGGCCAATCGCTTACGGGGAGAATTGTGACCTTCAACACTCCCATGGAGGCCCAGGGTCATGTATACGTGGGCACCAGCGACGCCTTAAATGTCTATGGCTTGCAGCGTGAAAAGCCACGCCACCAGCACTGATGAACGTCCGGGTTGGGCCGGCGGTTGACTACCAAGTTCAACCGCCGTGATCGGCTGGAGCTTCCATGCTGGGGCACTCGCGTCCAAGGACTTGCCGGAGGCGGCTATACGTGCATCGTGGCGGTAGGGGTGGGCGTGAGGGGGGATTTATTGTTGCTGTCCCGGCTTGCGGCTCGGATGGAACTTGGAGCGGTGCCGTAAAAGCGGCGGAATTGTTTGTTAAAGTGGCGCGGGTCCGGCATGCCGACGGTGGCACCGATGGTTTTGATCTGCATGTCGGTCCCGTCAAGGAGACTGCGGGCATAACGCAATCGTTGAACCAGAATGTAACGGGCGATGGTCATGCCGTGGCGGCGGTGAAAGTGCATGGACATATAGTTCCGGGATAATCCCGCCCGCCGACATAAATCCGTCACGGAAAGGTGTTGTTCCAGCCTGCGGCAAATATCGGCGGCCAGCGCATCGGCCTTGTCGGTGGCGGTGCCGACGGCCGTACCGCGTCGGTACTGTTGCCCGTCCAGAGCCAACCAGATCAAGAATTGCTGCAAGGCCAGAGCGGCCGTGGTGGTGTGCCCAGTCGCATCTGCTTCATGGCCGTGTCCACGAACATACCATTTGGCGATGTTGGAAAGCTGTTCTTCCAGATAGGCGCGTCGCTCGGCCAAGGCATTATGCGGTGGAAGTTTCAACAGCGGGCCGAGGCGGGGCTGGGGGCGAAAGTGAATGCACCAATGTCGGCCCGGCGCTGTGATTTCGTAACGTGAAGGCCCGCCCGGCGGCGAAAACGTCAGATCGCCTGGCTGAAGCGTATAGCGTCGGCCCGCCAGCTCCAACACTCCCGTATAATCATGCAGATGCAAGGCCCACGTGTCGTGCCGGTACGTAATATTCAAGTGCTGCTCCGGCATTGCAAAGCATCCCGCCTGGGTAATTTCCGGAATGCAGCGTATCGGCCAAACAAATTGCTTTGCCATTGTCACCTGGTATCTCCAAAACCGGCCTTTCCCAAGTGGTGAAAATTTACCACTAAAAGCGCACTTTTTCCAATTGCTTGCAAGCCCCCGGCGGGGCCATAATTCATAGACCGCCCGCGTTGGACGGGCCGGCTTTTTATCAAGGGTACGAATATGACCAGTGCAGGCTTAACCGGGGAACAAAAGCGCTTCTACGACGAAAACGGCTATATTGTATGCCGCGGGTTGCTGCCGGCCGATGAGGCTAAGGCACTGCGCCGGGAAGCCCATGATCTGTCTGGCAGGCTGGTTCACTTCCGGAATATCAATGCCGCATGGGCCACAATTCAACATACCAAGACCGTGGTTCAACATTGCCACGATGTGCAGTTTTACTCGGCTATGTTCAGTCGGCTGATCGTGGATCCGCGCTTCACTGCGGTGGCCGCCTCCATCATCGGTCCCAACGTGCAACTGCATCACACCAAAATGTTTATCAAACCTCCGGAAAAAGGTGCTCCCTTTCCCATGCATCAGGATTATCCATACTTCCCACACCAGCGCAACACCATGATTGCCGCGATTTTTCATTTTGACGATGCTCCGGTAGAACGCGGTTGTGTGCGTTTTGTGCCGGGATCCCATAAACTCGGGCCGATTGCGGTATCAACGCCCGATTCCTCTCTGCCGCCGGAGCAATATCCCATTGAAAAGGCCGTGCCGTGCCCAGCCCAAGCCGGCGATGTGGTATTTTTTAATTATCTGACTATTCACGGATCTGGTATTAATGCCAGTGCGGAAGCTCGCACCACGCTGTTGGTGCAAATGCGGGATCCCACCGATCCACCCTTGAAACGGACCCATGAATCACGCGGCCAGGGGATGATGCTGGCCGGTATTGATCCTTCCTGCTGTACCACCAAGACTCTGGAACTATCGGGAGAAGTTCCGGCAACTGCAGCCGGTAAAATGTAACAGTGCGTGTCTACAGGTTCGATGGGATAAAATCAAACGCACCGCCCCGATGCACCAGCAGGAATTTACACGGCACCGGCCCGGAATTCAGCAGGCGATGGGGCACCGCTGCCGGGATGCGGCAGCATGCGCCGGGCGGTAACGCATTTTGCAGCCGGCCTTGTATTTCCACGGTTACGACACCGGTTATGCAGTAGCACAGCTCTTCGGCTTGCGAGTGCGCGTGCGCGGAAACGCGTTGACCCGGAGCAACAGTTATTTCCGTGATCCGGACGGTGTCGGCATCGACCAAAACATGATATCCGTCGCTGGTGAGATGGGGTTCATCGGTCATGGGCTTATCCTTGTGTCGGCAGGGCCGGAAAACAACGGGCGGCCAGAGCGCTAAGCCCGTTTGCGCACGGCCAACTGCAAATGTGCGGCCCGGCCCGTCGCCACCGGGTCCCGCGCCAGCAGAGCCTCCATGGCCAGCATCTGTTTGATGGCTCCGCTTTCCTGGAAAAATTTGCGATTCTGCCGCACGGGCAGAATGGTTTTGCCCATGATCGAGATCATTTCAAAACCGGATTTGGCGGCCAGATGTTCAATCTGCTGCGGGGTAAACATACGGACATCAAATTGCTCCCGCCGATCCGCAGTCAGCCAGTGTGTTTTGCCGCTGCGCACAAAATCATCGAGATGATCAAGCTTGCCGGCGCTTACGAAATGGTCCAGTGCGGCCAGCAGGTTGTCTACGGTAAAAACCAGCACGCCGCCGGTTTTCACCACGCGGTGCAGCGCAGATAAACATGCGGCGGCATCGCCACAAATGGAAACGACATCGCCCAAAGCGATAGCCAGCGAAAAATGATTCGACGGCAGCGATTGGAGTATTTTGGCATCATCGACTTGTAGCGTAGCCCGGTCGGCCTTGCTGCGTAAATCAGCGGTTTCGGTCCAGGCCTTCAGCTTCCGCTCGACCATTTCCAGCATTTTAGGGGAATGATCCACAAAACTTGTCGGAAAGCCGGCCTTGAGCAATTTAAAGCCCCATTTGCCGGTGCCGCATCCCAAATCCAGTATGGCCCCCTCCGGAGATGCAGGTACAAACGTTTTCAGATGTTCCCACGTGAGCTGATCGTGAAAATCCCAAAACGGATCATCGTAGATGTTGTCGTAAACCGGGGCGACGCGATCATGGTAAGCGCGAGATTTATCTGATGGATGTTTGTGGCCCATATTTCACCTTTGCACCAACGCAGACGCCGACCGGCCCCGGCCGCCGCCAATCACTTTACCCGCTCGGCCGTTATTTTTCCCGCCGGCGGAGCCGCATGGTGGCGTTACGCGGGTCCTGCGGACACAATAACGGGGCACGATCATGTGCGACTGGAGTACAACCTTATGTCCAAGTCCATAATTCCCAATCGCAGCCATATCCGCACGGAACTTTCCAATCCGGCCTCGCGGCTGTTGGATGTGATGCCGGTGCAGCAAGCCGTTCTGTTGATGAATCAGGAGGATCATTGCGCCGTCACCGCCGTCGGTGCGCAATCGGAGGCGATTGCCCAGGCGGTGGAACTCGTCACCGCCGCTTTTATCCGGGGGGGGCGGCTGATTTATGTGGGTGCTGGAACCAGCGGTCGCCTGGGCGTGCTGGATGCGGCGGAATGTCCTCCCACATTTTCCACCGATCCAAGCATGGTGGTGGGTGTTATTGCCGGTGGCCTCGCGGCGTTGACCAACTCCATTGAAAATGTGGAAGATGACGATGCTGCGGGAGCGGCGGCCATGGAAAATCTGGCTGTGGGGAGTAATGACGTGGTTTTTGGCATTGCCGCCGGAGGTACGACACCATTTGTTTACGGAGCCCTGGGTGAAGCACGCCGGCGGCAAGCGGGAACGATTTTTCTAGCGTGTACCGCTCGGGAGGATGTTACCGCCACGGTGGATATTATCATTGCCCTGGATACCGGCCCGGAAGTTTTAACCGGCTCCACGCGACTTAAAGCCGGCACGGCCACCAAGCTGGTGTTGAATACTGTTACCACGTTATCCATGGTGCGGCTTGGCAAAGTCATGGGCAATACCATGGTGGATCTCGATGCGGCAAAAAATTCCAAACTGGTGGATCGTGGGGTCCGCATTATTCAAGAATATACCGGTACGGATCGCGATCAAGCATTGGAATTGCTGTTTCAGGCTCAAGGCAAAGTGAAGCGAGCCATTGTCATGCACCATCACCACTGCGACGCCGCTACCGCCGACCGGCTGCTGGCGGAGGCTGGCGGCCGACTGCGCGCGGTGCTCAAAGTGCCATAGCCAGGCAGTGTTATTGTGCGGAGGCGATTTTCGGCAAGATCAAAAATGGATTATGCCGCTTTGCGTCTGCTGCGGCTTTGGCGGCTTGGGTCAACTGCTGCATCTTTTGGGCGTTATTCGATTCAAGTTGGGCTAACTGCAGATAAACCATGGTCTGCACGGCCGGCGTGAGCCATTTGACCGGCGAGGTTCCAGATGGATACAGGGCCTGAGCTTGACCCAGCACATGCAGTGCCTGGGTCAATGCCTGTGTAGCCTTGGCCTTCAGGCGGGCTTCTGCAGCTTTGTTGATTGCGGGTAACGGCGATGTGAGGCCAACAGTCGCATATGCCTTGTCGGCATCGGCCTGGGCTTGCAAGCGGCTGGCAATGGCGGTCAAACGCAAGACATATACCTGTGCCTGATACAACTGTGAGAGTCCCTGGTTAATGTCCAGCATGCATTCCGGAGTGGTATTGGACTTAGCTTCCACCAGCGGATTGTACGCATTCATGCCGGCTTGCTGTAATTGCGAGGCTTCGTTGCGGCTTTTGCTTTGTTCCATTGCTGCGGCCGCCAGATGCTGGTCTGCCAATTGGGTTGATGCAACGGCTGCGGTGGCATGAGCCATCATGACTTTCCAATGGCGCATTAAGGCTGCGATGCGCCGATTCAGCGTCAGCAGGCCGGCATTTTTACCGGCAATAAGCGTGGTGATGTCGGCCTTGATATCCGCCAGGCGGGCAGCCTGCTTTTGGGCTAAGATCTTCGCCGTACGCAGCGCTCCGGCCAGTTCTTTGGCCTTTGCCTCTGCAGCGTGCTCCCGGAGCGTTGCCATCTGCACATCCGCCTGGGCAAAATCCAGCCGGCCCTGAAGCCTGGCCAGTTTTTCGCCAATGGCCGCACCTTTATTCAACAACCCCACCGCTTGCTGAAAGTCCTTCAAGGAACCGGCCCCTGTGGTTTGGCGCGATTGGTCCTCCAGTCGCGTGCCGTTTTCGTCCAAGGTGCTCCGCTGATGCTGGAGAGAGGTAATATCGGCGGATAATTTAGCCGCCTTCTGCTGCGCTGCTGCCAGATTCGCCTGGGCGGTGCTGCGGGCGGCTTGGGCCTTGGCCAGAGCTAAGCTGAATTGATGCACCATATCGGCCCCAGTGCCCAGAGCCTGCATCGTGGCGTTACGTCCGGCAATGCTCAGGGCCAGTGCATTCACGCCGTCTACGGCGGAACGCAGGCGTTCCATGGAGGCATCCATCTTTGCCAGGGACCGTTGAGCATCGCTTAAGGCGATGAATCCCGCCTGCGCTTCCAGCAGGCCTTTGAATTCATAATGCAGATCCGGCGATGCCAGAGCTGCGGAAATCAACGCGGCGGCATGACGGAAATCACGGCTTTTGGAATGGGGCAATAAAAACAGTACCGGATGCTGTTTGGCACTTTGCACATGCGTGCTGATATAGCTCTGAAGCGCAGCTTGAGTTTTCAACGGGGTAGAGAGTTTACCCGGAAAATTTTGCTGTGGGCGCAAGGCTCCTGCGCTGGCCACAATGCGGGCGGCTTTGTTGCTGGCCTGCAGCGCCGTGTGGTCGGCACTGCCCGATGGGGAGTTATTGCAGCCGGCAAGTGCCGCCATGCTCAGTATCATCGCCGGAGCCAGCACCAAGCGAGGCAACGTTCCCGTCCAGCGGTTGGTGCGGTCATCGATATTCGTATCGGGCTTAGATGCCATGTTGAAAACTTCATCACTGCTGCGCATCACGTTTTCGCTCCTTGAAGTTACACCGAAACAATCGGCAACCCACTGTTCCGATCAGGAAAATTGGGCGTAATTGGTAGTCCCGGAAACCCCAACCGCAGCATAACAACGCGATTTTCAGACTCCGGTCAACCATCCGTCGTGGTCACCCAGCCGTTCCTATGCTTTATTTACCAGCGCGGGATGGATGCGTCAACATAAAAATTACCCCTGTTGTTCGGGTTGCGTAAGATAATCGTTATTGACTTCACTCCATTCTTCGTTTACATAAAGATTGTGGACTGCAGACACATTGGCTAAATGAGGATGAACATGATGAAGGGGATCGTTCTTGCCGGTGGTGCGGGTACCCGACTTCACCCGATTACGCTGGCTGTCAGCAAGCAGCTTTTGCCCATCTACGATAAACCCATGATTTATTATCCCCTGAGCGTGCTGATGCTGGCCGGTATTCGGGATATTCTGCTGATTTCCACCCCGGTCGATTTGCCTGCCTTCGAAAGGCTTCTCGGCGATGGCAGTCAGTTTGGAATACAGTTGCATTATGCCCCACAACCCAAACCCGAAGGCTTGGCGCAAGCGTTCCGGATTGGGGAAGACTTTATCGGTACCAGCCCCGTGTGCCTGATTTTGGGAGACAATATCTTTTATGGCCATGGCTTTTCAGAAACTTTACAAACCTCCGTCCGCCTTACGACCGGGGCTAAAATTTTCGGCTATCGCGTGTCTGATCCGGCGCGTTACGGCGTGATCGAATTAGATTCCCGCGGCTCGCCCATGGCTCTGGTGGAAAAGCCGGCCCATCCGAAAAGCAATCTGGCCGTGCCCGGGCTTTATTTTTACGGCCCGGAAGTGGTGCAACGGGCGTGGCAGCTTCAGCCCAGCGTGCGTAACGAACTGGAAATCACCGATCTTAACCGCACGTATCTGGAATCCGGCCAATTGCAGGTGCAGATTCTGGGTCGCGGACTGGCGTGGCTTGACACCGGCACCAACCGCACGCTCCTTGAAGCCGGGGCCTTCATTGAAGCCATTGAAGAGCGCCAAGGACTTAAGATAGGATGTCTGGAGGAAATAGCCTTTCACCATGGTTGGATCAGCCGCGAAAAACTGCTGGATGATGCCCGCCAGATGGGAAAAAGTTCCTACGGCAATTATTTACGCGCCTTGGCGGAAAAAATGTAATACGGATATCCCCATGCGAAGAATCGATACCATTCTTTCCGGCGTTTGTGTGCTTGAGCCCATCGTTCATGGCGATGCACGTGGATTTTTTATGGAAACGTACAATCGCCTGGTGTTCAAGGACTTGGGCATTACCTGTGATTTTGTGCAGGATAATTTTTCCCGCTCCGGTCGAGGCGTGTTGCGCGGGTTGCATTACCAGATTCACCATACGCAGGCCAAACTGGTACGCGTTACCGCCGGCGAGGTTTTTGACGTGGCTGTGGATGTGCGCCGGGGCAGTCCGACTTTTGGCCGCTGGGTCGGCGAAACCCTGAGTGCCGAGAATCGCCGGATGTTTTTTATTCCCGCGGGTTTTGCGCACGGATTTTATGTGCTTTCTGACATTGCGGAGTTCGCCTATAAGTGCTCCGATTACTATTCACCGGCGGATGAGCGCGGCATTATATGGAACGATCCCGATGTGGCCATTTGCTGGCCAGGCCAGGTGACCGATCCGCTGCTTTCCGCCCGCGATGCCCGATTTGGCACACTGGCCGCGGCCAAGCCGGAAGATTTATTTTTCTTTTCAACTGCTCATCCATGATCCAACCGGGGTTGCATTGATTGCAACCTCCTTTTTACCGGAGTTTCCACATGGTCATAACTGGATTGCACACCCCGACAATTGTGATGGTTACCGGTGGGGCGGGGTTCATTGGCTGCAATCTGGTCCGGCATCTGCTGGCGTATGATCCACATATTGAAATCATCAACGTGGATGCCCTTACCTACGCCGGTTCCAGGGAAAATCTGCGGGATATTGAAGCCCAGTATGCCGGTCGCCACCGCTTCGTCCACGCTGATATCTGCGATGTTGCCGCGATGAGTGATCTTTTCGTCCGCGCACCCATTGATACGGTTATTCACCTGGCCGCCGAGAGCCATGTGGACCGGTCCATATCCGGACCGGAAGCGTTTTTGCGGACCAATGTCATGGGGACCTACGTGTTGCTGCAAGCGGCGCGCACCGCCTGGAAGGACCGGGCCAATACGCGTTTTCATCATGTGAGCACGGATGAGGTGTATGGCTCCCTGGGCACGGTGGGCGTGTTTACGGAAACCACCCCCTACGACCCCAGCAGCCCGTACAGCGCGTCCAAGGCGGCGTCGGATCATCTGGTGCGGGCGTGGCACCGCACCTACGGCCTGAATATTACCATTTCCAACTGCTCCAACAATTACGGGCCATTTCAATTTCCTGAAAAGCTGCTGCCCCTGATGATCACCAATGCCCTGGAAGGCAAGCCTCTGCCGGTGTATGGCGATGGCAAAAATGTCCGCGACTGGCTTTTTGTGCAGGATCATTGTGCGGCCATTGACACCATTGTGCGCCGGGGTGTTTCCGGTCGCACGTATAATGTCGGCGGCCATAATGAATGGACGAATCTCAGTATCGTCCATCTTTTGTGCGATACGCTTCAGGACATGCGGCCGCGGACCTCCGGCCACTATCGTGATTTAATCACCTTTGTTAAAGATCGTCCCGGCCACGATCGCCGTTACGCCATCGACGCGGGCAGAATTGCCGCGGAATTGGGATGGAAGCCGGAGCACACGTTTCAGACGGGGCTGGCGAAAACCATTCGCTGGTATCTGGCCAACAGCGCATGGGTCCAGGCGATTCACAGCGAGCGTTACCAGGGGCAGCGGCTGGGCCTGGTGTAGATACAATCGGGCACTTGAGGGAAACAAGCCTCATGGCGGCAGTTTATACCGCCCTGGCCAGAAAGCCGCCGTCCACGACCAACGTTTCGCCCGTGACAAAGCTGGCGGCATCGCTGAGCAGGTAAACGGCAGCCCCGACAATTTCTTCGGCCTGGCCGAAGCGGCCCATGGGAGTATGGTCCATGAGCCATCGGCCACGCGGCGTGCCGGCAATCAGCGGGCGGTTCAAATCCGTGGGAAAAACGCCGGGGGCAATACCGTTGACACGGATGCCGTATTGGGCCCATTCGTTGGCCAGGCCACGGGTAAGAGCCATCACCCCGGCCTTGCCGCAGGCGTAGGCCAGCACTTCGGAAAATGATACGTAGGAATTCAGCGAGGCGAAGGTGATAATGCCGCCGCGCTGGCCCCTGGCATCCGGAGACTGGTCCTTCATCACCCGGCCGGCGGCCTGGGCCACGATAAACGCTCCCACCAGGTTCACACGGACGCTGGCCTCAAAATCCGCCGGCGAGAGATCCAGTGACGGCTGCTTTTTGATGACGCCGGCTGCGTTGATCAGCGCATCAATGCGCCCCAGGGTTTTTACCGTGTGGGCGACGGCTGCGGCGGCGCTGTCGGGGTTGCTGACGTCTACGCTAATCGCATCATGCCCGGGGCCAAGGAGGGTTTTCATGGCGGCTACCTTGGCAGGGTTGGAAGAACCGGCCACCACCCGTGCCCCGGCCTGGACCAGCCCCAGGGTAACAGCCTGTCCCAAGCCGCTGGTACCGCCAACCACCAGGCACGTTTTTCCAGAAATATCGAAAGTGGAAAGCGTCATGGGTTAATCCTCCAAGGGAGTTATGCGGGTGCGATCAAAAGGTACGCCCGCGGTTGTGGCCATTTCAGCAAAAGCCTCGATCTCGGCGGAGGTAAACAAAAGTCCGCCCAGACGATTCGATTTTTCGGCTGCCCGGGCTTCCGGCTGGCCCGGCAGCAGGCATTGTTCATTGCCGTGGCCAAGGATGTCACGCAAGACGGTGGCCACGTTCTGGCTCTGACTGCGATTTTGCACAAAGGCACCGCAGTTGAGGGCATCGGGATGAATGCACTGGAAGAAAAAGGCCGGCGTGCGTTTTTCGTCGGCAGGGCCGGTATTCCACCGGCTGCGCAGAGTAGGCAATGATCCCCCAGTCAAGGCGGCTATGATTTCATCTATCAGCGATAAACCATAGCCTTTGTGCCCGCCGAAAGGCAGCAAAGCGGTAACTGCTTTTGGGTCCGTGGTTTCGTGGCCCTGGCTGTCCACCGCACAGCCGGGGGGTAACATTTTCCCTTCTCTGGATAGTTGCTGCACCCGCCCCATGGCCACCACGCTGGTGGCCCAGTCGATGCATACGGGAAAGCCGACGGCTTCGACAGTGGGAAACGCCCAGGAATGAGGATTGGTCCCCAGCGTGGGAAATTTGCCCCCGAATGGAACTACTTCCGCCAGGGCCGCAGTGCAGCAGGTGTAGGCAAGGTACCCTTTTTTTGCGGCGTCAATCACGTAACCGCCGCCCCAGAGATAATGAAAGGCATTGTCCACGGCGACGGCACCGATCCCGAATTCATCGGCAAGTTTCATACAATGCCGCATGGCGTCCAGGGCGACCGCCTGCCCGAGCTTGCGGTGCGCGTTCCAGCGTGCGACCGCTTTGAATGGGCTGGGCAGTGCTTCAATTTCCGCACCGGGCACGCATCCACCCGCGCCGGAACCGAAATGGTCGTCCAGGTGGAGAGCCTTGATGGCATTGTGGGTTTTGATGCCGTGGCGGGCCGCGGATTCACCCACGACCGCCGCGGCTTGTGCTTCGGCGGCGGTGTAGCCGCGCTGCCGGTAGGCCGCAGCGACCAGGGTATTGTGCATATCCACAGGCATGAGATAGTTGGCAGAAGTCATGATTGCATTTCCAAAATAATGGCAGCAGGAAGGCGGTGGTCATCCACCGTATCAGCGTTTGATCCTGGCACTGCCGCCGTGAAACACGTGCATGAGTTCTTCCAGATCAATCTGGCTGGTATCACCGCGGGTGGTTTGCAGCAGCGCTCCGTGAGCGGCTCCGAGGTCTACACAGTCCTGGGGTGATTTGCCATTCAGAAAGCCATAGACAAAGCCGCTGGAAAACCCGTCCCCGCCGCCGACGCGATCTTCAATTTCCAGATGGTCGTAGCGGCGCGATTCATAAAACTTGCCATCGCACCAGAGAATGGCCGACCAGTTGTTCACCAGGCCGCTTTTCACTTCGCGCAGCGTGGTGCCGACCACCTGCAGGTTCGGATACATTTTTACCACCGTTTCGACCATCTGTTTGTACGCCTTGGTATCCAGAGAGGATAAATTTTCATCCGCACCATGCACCTGTACGCCGAGAACTTTTTGAAAATCCTCTTCATTGCCGATCAGGCAGTCTACCAGCGGCAGCAGGGTTTTGGTGACTTTTTGGGCTTGCTCGGCTTTCCACAATTTTGAGCGGAAGTTCAGATCGTAGGACACAATGGTGCCGGCCCGTCGGGCGGCGGTCAGAGCTTCATGGACAACCCCCGCGGTGCCTTCGGACAAAGCCGTAAAGACGCCGCCCGTGTGCAGCCAGCGGGCACCTTCCTGGGCGAAGATGCGGTTAAAGTCGATCATGCCGGGCTTGAGATTCATGGCCGCGGAATGGCCGCGATCATACATGGTGACACTGGCCCGCACGCCGGTACCCACTTCGGTAAAATTCAGACCTATGCGATCGGCCTTGCCTACACCATCATACTTGGTCATCAGTGTATGGCTCATAGTCATGCCGACGGCCCGGCCATGATTGAGAATAAGCCGGCCTACCGGATTATCCACCAGGCGACTGGCAAAGCCGGTTCTCATTCCCAGCCGTGCCAAAGCATACCCAACATTGTATTCACCGCCGCCCACCCATACTTCCAGGGAGGTGGCGAATTCAATACGGCCATGGCCCGGCGGAGAAAGCCGCACCATGCATTCTCCAAGACTTATCAGGTCAAACGCGGTTTCTTGAGTTGAACGAATTTTCATAAAGGAAGCCCCTTTTTACGATACAGAAAACACAGCGCCCTGGGCGGCTACGGCCAGAGCCATAAGCGATCATCGTGTTCCGGGATGCCGCCAGCGACCAGCGCCGGCATCGGCAGCATCAGAAGTCCCGGCACGTAATTCTGCCTCCCGTGGCCCGGCCGCAGCCGCACCGGGATATATCTGGCATAAATGCCGGGTAAACAAATTGTCGGTTACTTCCGCTCCGACGTCCTGAGAGTACTTGTCCAGCAGACGGGTGTAGCGATCCCCGGCTTCCGCGGCCAGTTTGTAGCCCACATGCAAAAGCTGCCGGAGGGACGGATTGTACCGGGAATCCGCGGGATCATGGCGGATGGCGGCGGCGAAGTGTGCGCCGGTCCAGGTCTGCACCTGTTGCACGGAGGGCAGGGCAGCGCGGTCAATATCAATTACGCTGGCATAGGGCCCGCAGAGTTCGTCAAACCGAGCCAGTGCTCCGGCATAGATGTCCCGTGCCAGGCTAAGACCGTCTTCGCCCGCAGCGGCCAGAGCGGCGATTTCCTCCAACCACGTGGTGCCGGCGGTTTTGAGATGCAGGCCCGCGTTCCATCGGACCAGCGCCTTGCGAATCGGTTCATAGATGGAAAATTTATCGCTGCCGGAATGGACGCTGAGCTTTAAATTCGCAGGCAGAGCAAAGTTTTGCACGGCAAACGACACCACCGCCAGATCATCGTTGAATTCCTGTTCAAACTGCCGCAAGTCTCCCTGGTAATCCACCCCTTTATTAAACCGGCCGGTGAATTTTGGGGCGATGGTCTGCACGGGAATACCTTCCTGGGCCAGGGCCGCCAGAATAACCAGCAGATCCACCGGGGTCTGCGAACGGTCGGTTTCGTCCATGGAAACCTCTATGATAAAGTTGTCGCGATCTTTCTGTTTCTCGATCTGGCGGTATACCCGGCCGGCTTCCTGCACGGCCACCAGATATTTGCCCGCAATTTCGGCGATGCGGTGCGGCGTAAGCAGCAGCGGTTGACTCAGGCCTGGAATCGCGGGCGTTTCACCGATTGCGACCAGGGATAAAATCAATTTATCCACCGACCCGGCGGAGGCGGGGTGCCCGATAAAGTCCGCGACATCAATGGTAAAAAAATCGCTTACGCCCAGGAAGCGGTCCACTGTTTTAAGACCGATATGATCGGCATCCACATGATAGCCACCGGACCAGTGTAGTGCCCGCACCGCGGCATCGGCTTCTTGGCGGACCGCGGCGGGTTCGCTATGCACAATCAAATGTTCACGGTTGGATTTATTCCAGACCGGAACCACATGGAGGCCCTGTTTGGCTGCGCGCACAAAAGCCGCCAATTGAGCCTGGCCCTGATGTCCGAAGCGGTCTCCGATACCCATGGAATATTTAGCAAGTTTCATCTGTATGCAATCCTATACGGTAAGTGTGATCTTCGAGAAATCAAGAACAGCCCGCCGGCCGCCGGTAATTTCGGGTCAGGCGGCGCACTGTATTGTGTCTCCCGGCCCCGTGGCCTCCACGGAGAGCTTCATTCAATTTCAATCATGGCCTTAAGGACTCCAGTTTCCGGTTTCACCCATGTCGGAAAAAGATCAGGTACATCCGACAGCGCGCCGCGATGGGTAATCCACGGGCGGGTATCCACCTGCCCGCTTTCCACCAGGGCGATGATGCGCTGAAAATCCTGGCCCCGGCTATTGCGGCTGGAGAGCAAGGTCATTTCCCGGCGATGAAATTCCGGATCGTGGAATGTAACGTCGCCCTGAAAAAGCCCGACCAGTACCAGTTTACCGCCGCTGGCTACGTATTGGAACGCGGACATCATCGACTTGGCATTGCCGGTGGCGTCAAACACTGCGGTGGGCAACTCGCCCTGGGTGATGGAGGCAAGTTGCTCCAGCGGAGCCTGCGCGGGATTCACAACAGATTGTATGCCGAGTTGCTTCTGGCAAAACTCCACCCGGCGGGGGTTGGGCTCCATCACAATGGGCCGCGCTCCGGCGGCAATGACAAATTGCAACGTGGCCAACCCGATCGGTCCCAGTCCGATGACCAAAGCCCATTCGTTGTTCACCAGTGCGGCACGGTCGACGGCATGGGCTCCGATGCCCAGTGTTTCCACCAGGGCCAGTTGTTCCAGCGTGAGTTGCCGTGAGGGGTGAAGTTTATTTTGCGGCAGCAGTAGAAACTGGCAAAATCCGCCATCACAATGTACCCCCAGTACCTGCAGCCGCACGCAGCAATTGGTTTTACCGCGGCGGCAGGCTACGCAGGTTCCGCAACTTAAATAGGGTTCCACCGCACAGCGATCGCCCACGCGCACGTGGGTTACACCGGCCCCCACGGCAACCACCTCCACGCCTAATTCATGGCCAAGCACGCGAGGGTAACTGAAAAAAGGCTGGTTGCCGCAGTAGGCATGAATATCAGTGCCGCACACGCCTATGCGGGCTATGCGCACCAACACTTCGCCGGGGCCGGGAGCGGTCGGCTGGGGACGGTTGATCATGGCGAATTCGCCGGGCTTGTTGAGGATTATGGTCTTCATCAAATCAGTCATTATTCTCCGGCAGGCCGGACAGCCACGTGTGGTTATGGATGGGTTTTAACAGATCCTGTACCTGGGCTAAAAGGGATTGGTCCAGCGGTTCAGCCACCCACCGGACGTTGTTGCGGAAGTTCTCTGGATTGGCTGTGCCCACAATGGTGGTGGCGATACGTTTTTCCGCCACGGCAAACTGAATGGCCAGTTTGGCAATGTCTACGCCCCGGCTATGGCAAAATGCCGCCGCTTGGGTGCAGGCTTCACGGATCGCAGGCGGTGCCGGGTGCCAAGCCGGTGCTGGACGATGGCTCAGCAACCCCATGGAAATGGGGGCGGCGCTCATAATGCCCACGTCTTTTTTTTCCAGCTCCGGAACAATATGGAGCAACGAGGTATCAAAAAGGGTGTATCGGCAGTAAGAAAGAATGGTATCGATGGAAGCGGATTTTAAAACCTGCGTGAAAATCTTCAGCGGCAGACCGGTGATACCTACAAACCGTACTTTGCCGCTTTGACGCAGCTTGTCCAGGGCGGGAAGAGTCTCATGGATGATCTGGTCCAGGCGGACAAATTCAATATCATGGCACTGAATAAGATCAATATGGCCACAGCCCAGCCGAGCGAGACTTTCATCGACACTGGCGATCACCCGGGGGGCGGAAAAATCAAATTCGCCATGGTCATATCGGCCGACCTTGGTAGCCAGAATGTAGCGGTCGCGTGGAATGCCGGCCAGGGCGTGGCCGAGCATGGTTTCAGCTTTGGTCAGGCCGTAATAGGGGGAAACGTCGATAAAATTTACGCCCAGATCCAGGGCAGTGTGTACGGTTTTGATGCAATCTTCGCGGGCCACCGGATGAAACACGCCGCCCAGGGATGAGGCCCCGAAGCTAAGCGCGGAAACCTGGAGGCCGGTCTTTCCAAGCGGTCTATATTCCATGAGGGACAACTCCTGAGCGACTTCAAGGTCGCCAACAGTACTATAAGGCCATGCATACTCGGGATGCAATGGTCGCTAGGCCGCAGCCGCATTGCCGCGCCGCATGGGGGATTAATGCCCGGGCGACATTTCTATTGCTGGACAACAACACAACACACCGCGCCGCACGCACGTTGGCGTAGTACACTTTTTTGGCGTATAATCAATGGTTTGGTTTTTCGGATTGAATCGACAATGAGGTGATACATGGCACGTAGAAAACGCAATCATAAGCTTCGGTGGGCGGGGAAAGCCGCCAATCACGGGCGCAAGCCCAGCCGCGGCAGAATCAAGGGTTGGTCGGCCAAACACTATGCCTGACGGTGAGGCGGTTGAGCGGGAGGGATTGGCTGAAACTACGCGCTGGAGCTGGTCTTAGGTGGCACCGATTATCGGGCGGTCGCGGAGCCATTGCGAAGGGACTTATGGAAAGTGTTTTGCCGCGGCGTCGGGGCTTTCAATGGGACCAGCCACATGGCTCCGGCACACACTACAATAAGCAGGCCCAAAAGCATGCATATCGTAAGCCACTTGCGGGCCTGGATGCGAAATAATTCAAACACTTTGGCCCGTCCGGCCAGAACTGACAGCAGAAAAAACAGCGCCAGGGCAGCCAGGAGTTTAACGGTCAGCAGAACCTGGTAAATGGGAGGCTCCTGCGACATATTCACCACCACCAGAAGCCAGTAGACGCCGGAAATAATTTGCGTCAGGATCACTGCCCCTAAAAATTTTCGCCAAGATTTATTGATGCGTTCCGCAAAGGCCTGGCGGGCGGGAATGTCCAGATCATTCATTGCCGGCCATACGAATAATTGCATGAAAATCGGCGATCCAATCAGCACGCAAGCGCCGGAAATGTGCAACCACCGCATGAATAACTCAAGAAACATATTATGCATGTAAATTTCCACGTGCCGTGTTCTGCCGCATGATGGTTATGGGGAGGCCGCCGCCCGGTAAATTTGCTCAGGATGCTCGGCATGTTGACGGGCCAGTTCAACATAATGGCGGTTGTTGGCGCGCAAGTATTCAAGTTCCGAATCGCGAATGGGCCGCACAGTTTTGGCCGGAATTCCCATGACGACTTGCCCATCGGGAACGACGGTACCGGGAGAGACCACGGCACCCGCGGCCACGAGACAATTTTTTCCGATGATGACATCGCCCAGAACGACAGCCTTGATCCCGATTAACGAACCTTGGCCAACACTGCGGCAATGCACCACCGCGCCATGGCCGATGGTGACATCATCTTCGATGGTCAGGGGTTTTTCGGTGTCGCAATGCAGCACCGCCCCCTCCTGCACATTCACGCGGCTGCCGATGGAAATAGGTGCCACATCGCCGCGTACCACCGCCCCGAACCAAAAGCTGCAGTCCGGTCCAATGGTTACATCTCCGCAAATGACGGAATCTGTGGCCTGCCAATGCTGGCCGATACGTTGCATCCAGGCATGGCTTATAAAATCACTCATGACTCTATCATAATCGAATATTGTGAAAATACGCCAGCGGTGGGCCATCATAATTAGGATTTTGGCTCATCAATAATTCATTTTTATAAATATAAAACATTATAGGACGTTATAAGATGGATGAAATGAGAAAAGTTAAAAAAGTTTTGGATTCTATGAGAAGATATGGTATCATGATGCAACGTAAGCAGTTGCCGTGCGTATAACGCAAGGGAAGGTGATTGCAGTTGGCCCCTTGCCGTACGGTGAGAGAGCGCAAGACCAGGCGAAGGGTTTTGTTGGAGCAAGCGCATCGGCTGTGGCCTTTTGCCGATGGAGCGTTGTCTGGTAAACCAACGTTGGAGGAATGAAAAGGTTTATTTTGGAAAGGGTTTGTGAAAAATAGCACAAAGTATTGTGGCTATTGGCACAAAGGTTGAGCCGGACGTTTTTCCAGCCAAGAATAACGACTGGTTTGACCGAAGATAGTGGTGAATGATTTGCCGTCGCCCCCTGCACCGCCAAATCACACAAAGAACGAATAAGGAGTGACCATGGGTTCACATAGAGAATCATCGACAGGTACGCATCATAAAAAACCTCGGAGTGCCGGTGTTTATTCCCTGATATACGACCGCAACCTGCATCCGGAGCTTTTCACGATAGATGCCCGACGCGTGCGTCTGCTGGGTAATTTTGAAATTACGATGTGGCTTCTTGCCGGCGGCGGCCATGTGGCTACGGTCGCCGGCCCCCATCTGATTACTGAGGTATTCTGCTTTCCCAATAAAGCGCTCAACGACCACGGGTTGCTCGAGCGCATTCAGTGCAAAGGGGACAAACAGTTCGACAAAGCGCTGGGCGAAGATTACCACTATTATCTGGCCATCAATGAAGAGCATACCACCGAGGCACTTTTTGAAAGTGCCGTGCTGGAAATGCTGCGCCTTGCCGCCGAGCAGGACGGCCTTATCGTCCATAAGAAAAATGCGGCCGGCCGAACGGAATACTTGTCCATTCTTGTGGCGCAATTCCATCGGTTGGCCCTGCACGTGGAAGGCTTCCACCTGCTGGGTGAACAGAAGGTATTGATACGTACTCAGTCCATCATTGAACCTGTACGCCACTGATCTTTCCAGTCGCGTCCGGCGTCTGCGCGGGAGATCGCTTTGTGGCGGCACCACGGTGGTGGTGCCGCAAACAGGCGCTGCTTCCACATGGCCAGGCAATACTGCAGAGGTATGCGTCGGCAATCGTCCCGGTAATCACCAGGCAGCCGGCCTGCGGGGCGGAAGAAGTTCACGTGTTGCTACATTGAGCCGGGTGGCGGTGGTATTGTCAACGGGCTTGTTGGCCGGCGAAGAATTTTACGCCACAGAGCACGCAGCGGCGCAAAAAAGGCGTAAATATAGATGGCCACCAGGGCCGTGATCTGCGGTTGCCAGAATATTAATATCGCCAGAATTGCCGCCCGCACCACATAAGCAAAGGGCCGACGTCCACGCAGATATTGGTTGATCAGATGGCCGTATGCGATCCGGCTGACCATTAAAATCGCCACCGCCAGCATAATCAGCGGCATGGCATAAGGAAACGCCGCATTCACATCGCCTGCCGCCGCTGCTGGAATGTGAAACGGCAGTACGTGCGGTGCGTTAGGCTGCAGAGCCTCAAAAAAAATCACGCTGGAGGCCACCACGCCCGCCGCCCCCGGCGAAGGCAGGCCGCGAAACACCATGTGGGCTTCCAGGGCGTGGCGGTTATGGGCGTTAAAACGCGCCAGGCGCAGCGCGGTGCAGGACACGTATATAGCCGCGATGATCCACAAGCTGCGGCCCATGAGAGAATCGGTCACCGGTCCCAGCAAATCCGGGGAAGGGGTGGCCCGGTGGGCGAAAAGGTTGGAAATGACGCGCAGGGTCAAAAACGCCGGTACGATGCCGAAGCTTACCACATCCGCCAGCGAATCGAGCTCGGCGCCAAAATCGCTGGTGGCCTTGGTCAGCCGGGCTACGCTGCCATCAAGCAGATCAAAGAGCATGGCTGCGAAGACCAGATAGCCGGCGATGGCATAGGCGCTGATCTGGCCCGACAGCTCCGGATGTTCACCGGATGCATACCAGATGGCGGCAAATCCGGAAAGCAGATTGCCCAGCGTGCAAAGCGTGGGCAGAACGGAAATCCGGCGCCGGATCTTGCCCGGAAGGTGCCGTAGCTCCGCCGATTGCATTCGGTCATCTCTATAACGCATGTTTGGCATCCAAAACCCGATAACCGCACCTTTCTTGCGCCTGTTCCGAAAAAGTCCATTGCGGCCGCGGCGAAACGACCATGCCATTTGGACCACAGCAGGGTGCCGCTGTGGCCATCGTTCCCTATGGTTGTTGGCCAACCCGAATTCGCGGGGTTCCCATTTTCACTCCCTTCATTGTACGAAGTTCGCGCATCATTGACAAAGGGGGGTGGAGACAGGACTTTCAATGGGACGGCATCTGGCGATGGACTGGAATTATTTCCCACAGGGACCATCGGTTGCTCCACCGCTGATAGCCAACCGCCGGAGGATTCCAACTGACCAGGAGTTTCCGTTGTACGCTGGGTAGAAAGAACCATTGTCGTTGGCCCAGCAAGGCCACGGTTCTATGTTTTCTCCATGCCTGATGGATCAAGTGAAGCTCATCGTGCTGCAGCGCCGTTTTCGATGGCCATTTCCAAGTTCCGTCGGCACGTCTCTGTCTCACCATATCCAGATACCGCCGAGCTTTGAGCGGCTCAAGAATCTGCGGACCCCGGTGCTGGACTACGTGCTGCATCTGCTTAACAAATTGAGGGGTGAACATCTTTGTGCGATACAACCGATATCCACCAATGCTGGCCAAGTAATTGGCTACAGATGCATTGGCAAAAACGACACTTCCTGCCGGGAGAAAGGTATGCAAGGCATTGGCGGCATTAACCAGGTTTAATTTCGAGGCCGTGGACTCAACCAGGCGCGGTGCAATATGATAAAGGTTGTAGCCCGAACCCAATAAGGTAAGTGATCCAACCGCAACGGCTGTGGCCTGGCGATGATCTCCCATGGCTCGGCCCAACAACCACAGAGCGAGCATGATAAGAGGGGGCAGCACATCGATAAAAAATCGCGTGTAGCCAATGTTATCCGGTGCCCAGTAATAAAACAGATACACGGTGGTGCTGGGCACAATCCAGAGCGTCAGTACCAGAGCCAGTTTCCAATGGCTCCAAAAAATTCGCAGTGCTCCCATGATTGCCAGCGGAAAAAGTAAAAACAGGCCCACATGGGAAATCTGATTCAGGAAAATGCGCCAATTTCCCGGGCGCGGTGGCCGGCTCATTGAATTTCCGATGAAATATTGCCATCCAAAGCCGCTTTGCTCACGACAGAAGCTGTAAGCAGTTCGCCACGGTTCGCCAAATGCCTGCCAGTTAAACCCGGCGAGAATGGCCACCGGCAGACCAAAGACGGCCACAACAAGCAGACACCGCCATACCGGTTGTTTCCGATCCAGAAGTTGCCAAAGCACCACCGCCAGAAGCGGAAAGAGCCATAAGAATTCGGTATAACGTATCCAGCAGCAGAACCCCAATACGGCACCGGCCAGTACGCCGCGCCACAGGCTGCCTTTGCGCCACCATGTTAGCAGCAACCAGAATCCCAGCACGGTGGCCAATAACGCCGCACCATGGGAATCACCGTAGTTGGCGAAAAAAAGCACCAGCGGATTGCACGCCAACCATATCACGCCCATCAGCGAAAGAAAATTTCCCAACATGGTTCGGAACAGAAAAAAACTGATCCAGCAGGCCAGAACCGCGCAAATAGGGTCCAGCAGGTACATAGCCCTGGAACCTCCTCCAATGATCCACGCCATAGCTGCCAGTATGCTCACTCCCGGTGGATATTTGGGATAAATGCGTCCATTGGAGAGTTGAACTTCATTTGTACCAATGTATTGCCATGGATTGTGCGGCCTGAAATACAACCGGTGGTGTTCCACCAGCATTCGGGCGGCCACATCATAGCCATTTTGATCCGGGCCTTGATGTGCAGGCACGTAGAAGATCGCCAGTGCCCCGGCAAACAGGGCCACCACGATCGCCAGCAGCGGATAGACCAGCCAGTCATGGGGATGATGTTTACGTTGTACGGGCCAGGCGATCTTGGCCAGATAAGGCCGATCTTGGTCGGCTTGAACCCTTGCGATGTGAGTCATGTGTTGAATCCGGTTGCCAAAACAAGATTAAGCTTGCCTGTTGGATCAACGATGCTTTTTGCCGCTTGTTGCAAGGTTTTGCGGCGAAAGCAGTGGATTACTCCATGTCATAACGGCGATGGGCGTATTATCGAGATTCCTGGGTTGGCGAAGTCTTCAGCCCGCAAAGGCACTGGTTCATCCGGGTGAGCCTGCCGATAGCCGCACCGGCGAAGAACGCTTCCGAGCACAACTGCTGGAGAGATTTTGGCATTGGTTTGTTATGGGCCGGGCGATGCATTCCCTTGTGGCCAATATTGAGTGTTCATGTAAACTATCCTGGGATGCAACGCTAAAGGCCCTGCGCCGGCGGATGAAGTTGTCAGAGGAGATTCTCGCATGGCCATCAATCATCTTTTTTCCACGTTACAACTCGGCCCCATCGAATTGGCGAATCGCATTGTGGTAGCCCCGATGTGTCAGTATTCCGCTGTGGACGGGGTAGCTACCGATTGGCATCTTCAGCACCTGATGCAACTCGGTTATTCCGGGGCTGGCTTAGTGATGGTGGAAGCCACCGCGGTACAGCGCCACGGGCGAATTACCCATGGCTGCCTGGGTTTGTATAACGATGACTGTCAAATGGCCTTGAGCCGGGTGATAGCCAGTGCCCGTCGTTGGGCCGGACCAACCAAGTTTGGCATTCAGCTTGCCCATGCGGGTCGCAAGGCTTCCTGCAATGTGCCGTGGCAAAGACATGGCCATTCGCTGGCCGCTGATGAAGACCCGTGGCCCACCGTTAGCCCGTCGGCCCTTCCCTTCGCCGCCGATTGGCACACTCCGGTGGAGCTAAGCCGGTCTGGAATCCAGAAGGTTAGAGAAGCGTTTGTGGCCGCAGCCCGACGGGCGGTGCAGATTGGGTTCGATGTCATCGAATTGCATGGCACACATGGATATCTGGGCCATCAATTTCTTTCACCACTGTCCAACCACCGCACGGATGAATATGGTGGGAGCCTGGAAAACCGTATGCGATTTTCTCTGGAAATAGCCGCGAGCGTGCGCGCCGCAATTCCTGACTCCGCCGCCCTGGGAGTACGGATCACCGGTACGGATTGGGTAGATGGCGGCTGGATGCCGGAAGATGCTGTGGCGCTGGCCCGATCGCTCAAGGCCATCGGAGTGAATTATGTATGTGTATCATCAGGAGGCCTGGTCCCGCATGCGAAAATTCCCGTCGGGCCGGATTATCAAGTTCCACTGGCCGCTAAAGTGAAAAGGGAAACGGGTCTCGCCACGCGTGCTGTCGGCATGATTTGGACGCCGCAGCGGGCGGAACAAATTATTGCCGCCGGCGATGCGGATATGATCGCCATGGCCCGGGCCTTTCTGGATGACCCGCGATGGGGTTGGCATGCCGCCGATCAACTCGGCGCAACCGTCCACTGCCCGCCGCAGTATCAGCGGGCACGTGCCGATCTATGGCCACCGGCCCGCCGATAGGGTACGGAGTCGGCGAGCGGTGCACTCAAGCCTATTGATTACAAGCAAGGCCAATCTGGCCTGAATTGCCGGTACTTATCAACGTGTCGTGGTGTTCTATCGGCAGGTGAACTTTACCGGAATTATCGGAGACGGCTGCCCATTCGCAGGGCCATGGATTGATTCCAGGAATGGCGATGATGGGCTAACCCCCGGTGCGAAACTGACTCCGCGGCTAAACCACGATCAACCTTGTGCCATATTTCGGCACGGTGCCCGGCAGTTTATTTTTGTAAAACCGGCAGCAGACGGTCAGGAATTTGCAGGATAATCAAGGCCATGGCCGTGCCGTAATTCTGGCCCGGGCCAGCTTGCCAATTGCCGCCGGGACTTTGCCGGGCCAGAAGTATTTTTTGTATTGCCGGGCACCATTTGCTCCACCAGTGGCCGCCCGCCAGGAACATCGCCTGGGTGCCGTAATAGTTGCCGTAAAAAAAATAGGCGGGATTATTGGTCGGTGCCCCGGGTATGTCATGATTCAGGTATTGGACTCCTGCCGTGACGGCTTTGCCGTGGTAAACACCGGCATAAAACAGCAGCGCGACAGCCGCAGCGGTTTGTGGCACCGGATCAAAGGGCATACCAGTCATATAGTCGAAACTTCCATCCGGATTCTGCAACTGCCGGACAAAGGCAATGGCCTTTTTAATGGTGCGATAGGGCACGGCGATGCCGGCTTGCCGGGCGGCGCGCAGGGCCATGACCTGGCAAATGGTGACGGAAATATCGGCCGGCATGGGCATGGGCTGATAGCGCCACCCACCCTGGGCATTTTGGGTTTCAATAATCAACCGCACGGCGCGTTGCAGTTTTTGCCGCAGTTCTGGTTGATGCGATTCTCCGTACACTTCCGCCAGAAAAAGCGTGGCAAAGCCCTGGCCATACATGGGTGCGCCATCGGAGGCCGAGGCAATCAGGCCGGAGGGTTGGCATTGGCTAAGCACGTAGCGCAGAGCTTGGGCGGTATTGTGGCCGTAGCGGCCCTGGCCGGGCAGATTACCACCAGCCACAAATGCCAGTCCACTCAATGCCGATACCGCCACCAGGTTTTGGTGGCCGAAGGAACCGTCGGCATGTTGCTGTGCTGCCAGCCACTTCAGGCCGCGGGCAACAGCCCGGCGTACCTGAGGTGTAATTTCATGTGGAAGGTGGCTGGGTTGGCCAAAAATCATTTTATGCGAAGCTATCGCGGCGGCACCGGCCACCCGCAGACTTGCGCAGGAAAAGATCAGGACCGAAGCCATCGCCCACATCGTCGCTTCCCATCGTCTTTTGCCATTGTTGATCATCGCCATAACTCGCGGAAAACACTGCCAGGGAGACAATAAATGGGCTTATTTTTGTAAAATCGGCAGCAGACGGTCAGGAATTTGCAGGATAATCAAGGCCATGGCCGTGCCGTAGCTCCGGCCTGGCGTGGCTTGCCAATTGCCGCCGGGACTTTGCCGGGCCAGAAGTATTTTTTGTATTGCCGGGCACCATTTGCTCCACCAGTGGCCGCCCGCCAGGAACATCGCCTGGGTGCCGTAATAGTTGCCGTAAAAAAAATAGGCGGGATTATTGGTCGGTGCCCCGGGTATGTCATGATTCAGGTATTGGACTCCTGCCGTGACGGCTTTGCCGTGGTAAACACCGGCATAAAACAGCAGCGCGACAGCCGCAGCGGTTTGTGGCACCGGATCAAAGGGCATACCAGTCATATAGTCGAAACTTCCATCCGGATTCTGCAACTGCCGGACAAAGGCAATGGCCTTTTTAATGGTGCGATAGGGCACGGCGATGCCGGCTTGCCGGGCGGCGCGCAGGGCCATGACCTGGCAAATGGTGACGGAAATATCGGCCGGCATGGGCATGGGCTGATAGCGCCACCCACCCTGGGCATTTTGGGTTTCAATAATCAACCGCACGGCGCGTTGCAGTTTTTGCCGCAGTTCTGGTTGATGCGATTCTCCGTACACTTCCGCCAGAAAAAGCGTGGCAAAGCCCTGGCCATACATGGGTGCGCCATCGGAGGCCGAGGCAATCAGGCCGGAGGGTTGGCATTGGCTAAGCACGTAGCGCAGAGCTTGGGCGGTATTGTGGCCGTAGCGGCCCTGGCCGGGCAGATTACCACCAGCCACAAATGCCAGTCCACTCAATGCCGATACCGCCACCAGGTTTTGGTGGCCGAAGGAACCGTCGGCATGTTGCTGTGCTGCCAGCCACTTCAGGCCGCGGGCAACAGCCCGGCGTACCTGAGGTGTAATTTCATGTTGAAGGTGGCTGGGTTGGCCAAAAATCATTTTATGCGAAGCTATCGCGGCGGCACCGGCCACCCGCAGACTTGCGCAGGAAATTAAAAAAAACAGCGCCGGCGTTACCACGGTCTTTGGCCATCGCCAGCCCTTAAAAAAAACGATCATCGTCATACCTTGTCAAAACGCAACATTCGTGCAGGTCAGCCAGAATCGCAACATCGCCGGGCATCCGTCCGGCGCTGCAAACTGTTTCTCAAGCACGCCGTCCACGTTTCCGGTATTTTAGACGCACCAACCCGCCCGGAGGTTCTCCAGCGGGCCGCACTTTGTGTGGCCGGACCGCGTTTTGCACTGCCTGTCCGCAGCAGTTTTACATTGCGGTATGAGTCAAACCATCGCTGGTTACCTGGCAAACAGCCGGGCAGCAATACCGGCCACATGCTTGCCTTGAAACTTGGCAATGGCCAGTTCATTGGCACTGGGCAGGCGTTTGCCATCGCCACCGGTAATGGTGGTGGCTCCGTATGGCGTACCGCCGGTAATTTCCGACATGTTGGTCAGTTCCTGACAGGCATAGGGTACTCCCACCACAATCATCCCATGGTGAAAGAGTGTGGTATGAAAGCTGGTGATGGTGGTTTCCTGGCCGCCATGTTGTGAAGCTGTACTGGAAAACACGCTGCCGACTTTGCCGACCAGACCGCCCTTGGCCCAAATTTGGCCGGTTTGGTCGAGAAAATTGCGCATTTGCGCCGCCATATTGCCAAAACGAGTGGGCGTTCCAAAAATAATCGCATCCGCTTCCAACAGTTGTTCGGGCTTGATGACCGGCACCTGGGCAAAGGCTTTTTTGGCTTCCGCTGCGCCCACGCGTGTGAGGACCTCCGGCGGCATCAATTCGGCTACCTGAAAAAGGTCCACCTGCGCCCCGGCCACCTGCCGGGCACCTTCAGCCACCGCCTGGGCCATCTGATAAACGTGCCCGTACATGCTGTAGAAAACCACTTGAACTTTAATGGCCATAAACAACTCCTTGTAAAAAAACAACCGGCTTCACGGCGAACATCTCCGTAAAAAAGACCGGTCAACTGAATTTACCTGCAAGCCACGTCTTGAGCAACATTCGTTCCAGCCGGTCCAACAGGGCCAGAAGTTGTCGCGACTCTTCCACACTCATCACGCCGAAAGCTTCTTGAATGATCTGCCGCTGTTCCGGCAGTACCTTCTTGAGCAGGGTGCGTCCCATGGCCGTGAGGGCGAGGCGGTAGGCCCGGCCATCTTCGGGATCGGGCTGCCGTTCCAGCCAACCGCATTTTTCCATGCGTTCCACCAGTACGCACACGTTGCCTTTGGTCACCAGCAAGTGTTCAGCCAGTTCCTGTTGCGATATGCCATGGCAATTTTTCAAGGTCATGAGAATTTCAAACTGGGCCAGGGTGATTTCCTGTTTGCCCAGCGAATGTTCCAGTTTACGTTGGATGCGGCTGTAGACCCGCACCAATTGCAACCAAGTTTGCAGGGGCATGACTTCGTCGGGGTATAAAACCTCCAAGCGTCGCAGCAGCCCGGTCGTTTTGCCATCAGGTGTCATAATGCCCCTTGCCATATCTTAGTTTAGTCATATACTATTTTGAAGTCAAATCACGGGCGCGGCGGGCCGGTTGGTGGGGGGGGCTAAATTTTGCGGCAGTCGCCCATGCCCGGCCCGGCAGTTCTTGTGGCCACAATTTTTGCCACGCCCGGCGGCGGAGTATTTATGTTTTTGAGTTGACAGTTCTTAAAAATGCGGATAATTATTATCCAGAGTTGTGTTTGTCGGGATCGTCCCTTTAACTGCGCTGGAGGCATTACTTCATGAAAAAGCTTACCGTGGCAACTTTAATGATGGGGTTGGTGGGTCTGCTGCCGCTGTTGAGCGGTTGCCAAACACTTTCGGATACGCCAGGTTCCAACGCGGTTCGCGTGAATCAGGCCATGAGTACCGACATGCTGCAAGTTCCGGATGATGCCGAGAACATCATGCTGCTGGATCGCCCTGTTCAGCTTAGCGACCAGCCGGTTCCCCTGCGTTGACACGCGGACCGCTTGCGGCTTTTTCCACCTTGTGCCGGAGGTGCCAAGTTCGGCTGTCAGCCGATCTGTCTTGGTTTGCCGCAGGTTGCCGGCTGCGGGTACTTAATACTTCCGGCTCATAGTCAGGATGAAAACTGATGGATCCAAAATCACTGGTTCGATGGCTGTGTCTGGCTGTGTTCCTGGGAGGCTTTGTGGGCTGCGCCCAGCGCAATGCCGGCCTGAAACCTTATGTGACCGGCCAGTTGGCTGCGGAAAAAGGCCAGATCGCTCAGGCCATTCGCGAACTTACCCTGGCCATTAAACGCAATCCGCAAATGGTGGTAGCGTATGAGGCCCGGGGGGATCTTTACAAAAAGCAGGGCCGGTATCATCTCGCGGCCTCCGATTATCAACACGCCACCAGTCTGAATCCTTTTAGTTTCCATTCGTTCTTTGAATTAGGACAGGTTTACCAGCAGTTGCGGCGCTATATTGCCGCCATTGCCGCCTACCAGCACGCATTGCAAATTAACCCCAAAGATGCCCGTACCTCCCTGAACCTGGCTGTGGCGTACACACAGGCTGGCCATCCGTTCCGCGGTATTCTTTACGCCAACCGGGCGGTGCAAAACGGCAGCAATTCTTTTGCAACCTGGGCCAACATTGGCACCATCTATTCCCAGGCCGCCAAGCATGATCCCGCCTACCGCCGCCGGGCCATTCACTATTTCAAGCAAAGTCTGGAAATTAAACCGCATCAGCCGCAAGTTTATCTGAACTTGGCCCAGATATATATCGACGAGCACCGTTTTGATCAGGCCAGTCGGGTGTTTCGTACCGGGGCCAAGCTGGCCGGATCTTCTTTGATCTGCGAACGCCTTGGCTATTGCTATTACCGACTGGGTAAGCTGCACCAGGCGCTGGCGGCCTATCAACAATCGCTTAAGTATCAAGCAGATTACGTGCCTGCCATCAACGGCATGGGTGTGGTCTACATGACCATAGCTCTGCAACATCACCGCCATTGGCGCACCGTCAGAACCGAGGCCATCAGCTATTGGAAACGCAGCCTGAAAATTGATCCGCAGCAATCTTTGATTCAGCACCTGGTTAAAAAGTTTGCGCCGGCGGCCAAGCCTTAATCCATCTCGCGCCGCGCAGGGCTACGTTCCCGATCTCCCTTTTTGCGCAGCAGCGTGCCAAAATTCCTGAATGCTCAAATATTAACATTCGTCTTTTGCGATCGCCATCCGCTCAACGCTCGATTGAGCAGGGCCATGGCCACGGCCTGTACTGTCTGGCGAGGCTGTGGTCAGACGGTGGTGGAACTTGCATCGCAGCCCTTGGGCAGGCCATCAGCCAGCATGTGGCAGCGAGCCTTCATGACGTTTGAACCACACGCGCCATGGACCGGAATGCTGGGGCAGTTTTTGGCCCGTCTGCCGGGTCAGATCTGACCAGGCAAATTGGACCAAGGCGACATTGCGATCGTCGAGTGTGGCAATCAAGGCCCGGATTACCCGGCGAGTTTTGTAATACTTCAGGGCTTGGGCACAATAAATGCGAACCTGCATATACGGATCGTGACGCAGATGCTGCAGCAGCGGACCAATGGCAATGGGGTTGTTGACGTAAGTGAGTCCCATCGCCGCGCTCATGCGCACAAATTTCGATTGATCGTGCAATCCCAAAAGCAAGGTGGGAGCTACCGAGGGCTGATGCGATGTGCCCAGAGCGATCATGGCCTGGCCGCGCACCAGCGGGTTGGGATCTGTCGTTAATAGTTTGTACGCGCGCATGTAGGGCTTGTCATGACCATATTTCTGGCGTGCCAGCCAGGCCATGCCGGCCATGCGCTCGTCAGCATCCGAGGTGTCAAACATCCGGCGGGTTTGAGCAACCGGCGATTTTCCCTTGAAATGATGGAGGATCGAATTGACAAAGGTGTTGAGATTTTGCGGCTTGGAACTGGAACCGCTGCATCCGGCTAACGCGGTTGTCAAAAGCAGCAGTCCACAGACCATCGCTGGGCCGTACCAATCACGGCCGACGCGCCGGGGTGCCTTTGTCCATGCCGAGCATGAATCGGGCACAAAACCACGGCGGGAACTATTGGGCGGAACATGGGTCTTCACGAGGTCATTCATTATTTTTCCACCGTGGGATTTTCCAGCCGTTCCGGCTCCACCCACACCGGCTGGGTGATCAAGCGGCCTAAAAACCGTCCGGCCAGACTTTCAAACCGCTGGCCCTGATCGGTGACGTAACAAGTCAGCCCATCGGCCAAAGGGGTGCCGGCGTCATTGGCGATGTGCATTGTAGCTAATTTTTCCGCCACTACCAAGGCGGTCTGGTCGGCTGAATCAATTAGGGCGGTGGGTAGGCCCAGCGTTTCCTCAATGGCCTGGCTGAAAATCGGATAATGCGTGCAGCCCAGAATTAAAACGGGTATTTGCAATGACTTAAATGGTTGCAGATATTCCTGAAGCACACTGCGAACAATGGGACTGTCCGGCAGGCGGCCTTCTTCAATCATGGGCACCAGTAACGGGCAGGCGCGACCGATGACCTGGATGGTTGCATCCAATCGGGTTACGGCCTGGTTATATGCTTGGCTGGCGATCGTAGCTTCCGTGGCGATTAAACCAATGCGGCGCGGTTGTCCGGCTGGTGTGCGGGCGGCGGCGGCTACGGCGGCGGCGGCTCCAGGCTCCAGCACCCCAATAACAGGGATGGCAAAATCATGATGCAGGCTTTCCAGCGCGGTGGCACTGACGGTGTTACACGCCACCACGATGAGTTTGGGATTGAATTGGGTTAGAAAATGGAGGCACTGGCGGGCAAACTGCAGTACGGTTCGCGGAGATTTACTGCCGTATGGTACACGTGCGGTATCGCCAAAATAAATCAGTTTTTCGCGGGGCAGGCGGCGCATCAGCGCCCGTACCACCGTCAAGCCACCGAGGCCGGAATCAAAAACCGCGATTGGAGCGGAAGGTTGGCTGGAAAATGCAGGCATCTTAAGTTTCACCCTGGAAGCCACAATGTGGCCGCATGATAACGGTGGAGCCGGGTAAAGCACAACGCGGCTGTGCCGCCGGGGCTGACAATATTTACTGCCTCACTCGGCCGCGGGAGTTCGTCCATATCCCCGGCCCGGGAGCCTTTTGCTGTGGTGGGATATTGGGATTGGTGGCTTGCGGCTGACCAACGATCGGCGAGAGGATCAGCGCCTGGCCCAGATATCGAGACCGGATTCTGGATGTGCGGCAGGCTTGTTTATTTCAGCGGCGATGGCGGCGGCGGTGTTTTCTTCAAATTTAGCACAGATGTCAACATGTGTCGGTGATTTGGAACCTTGAACCTGGGCGTCGATACTGGCCAAACATGCGTTCATCACATCATGAACATCAAAACCAACGCGCTTGACCGGCAGAGTGGTGGATCGTGCATTTGGAAAATTGCAATGAGCTACTACATCCAGATCGGTGCCGACTTTGACCCCCGCCAGCACAAGGCCGGAAAGGCTTGTCTCCAGCAAGTTATCATCGGCAACGATCAATCCGTCAGGGCGTTCCCTGGCACCGGCATAAAACATCAGTTCAACGGCATTGGCGGCGCATTCGGGGTGTCTCTGATCCAGGCCCAGAAACCATCGCGAGGCGGTGGACAGGCCATGTTGCGCTACAGCTTCCATCCAGAAATTGTCCCACTGGCCATGTGCCTGGGAATTAAGGATCATCGCTACTTTTGTTCGTCCGCGTGACTTTAGATAATCCAACGCCAGTCTGATCACGGAGTGGCCCTCCAGACCGACTGATGGAAGGCCGTGGTTGCTGGCACTGGCCAGTTCTACGCGCGCAAGGCCGGGTTCCGTGATCACAGGCAATCCCTGGAAGCGGGCGGTTTGAGAGGCAAAGATAATCCCAGCCAAACGGTGATGGCGGATGTCGTCCACCAGTTTATGATAATCCGGACTATCCGGGGGATACTCGGTTCCGTAATAACAGACAATGCGGCGCGGACCATTGCGGGTGATGCGGGCTGCCTCGGCATCCAGAGCATTCCAAAACAGACTCCAGTTTGTATGGTCCGACGAACTGCCCGGAAAGACCAGGCCATATTGCCACAGGTGGGGGGGATGAGCAGCCACAAACGTGCCGGCACGCCCGCGGGCATAGATGTAGCCGTCCACGGTTAACCGGTCCAAAGCTCGTTGCAGCGTGACATTGCTGACATTGTATTTTTGCAGCAATTGCAAACGCAGGGGAAGCCGGGTGTTGGGCGGCAAGGTGCCGCTCAGGATCTGCTTGCGCAAATCGTCCATGATGATGCGTTGTCGGGCCAAAGGTCTTTGGCGGCGCATAACGCGCAGGCGCTTCAAATGCTGCGGCTGTTTTTTCATCATGACTCCGCCCGTGGCCTGCCCGCTGCATCGTGGTGGAAATTGTTCGACAGTCAGTGGCTCGCGGCTTCTGTACAGGCTACACTATGGTGAATATACCAGAGTGTGGCCATGTCGCAACTGGATCGGCCGATGTTAGTGTTAATGGGTGTGGCAATTTTTCCGGGCAGCAGCCGAGATTCGCCAATCTGGGCATAAATCCAGTGCCGGAGCGTGGTCGCCAAGGAGTAAAAGCCGCCTGTAGACAGTCGCTCTCCCAGGGCCGCCCGGAAAAATTGCCACACCCGTGTTAATAGCCGCGGCCATGTTTCGTGACAACAGCCTCGTGCTGATCCAAGGCCGCGTCCAAGCCGGGCGTCATGGGCGGGTCTGCGTGCAAGATGGCTTGTTTGGCGTGTTGCCACGAATTTTTGCCGTCTCCCTGTCCATGACCAACAGATATTCTATTTTGTATTGTATAAAATTATCAGATAGCTTATATTGTATGAGAGCTGATTGAATAAGCTTAAAAATGGAAATAGGTTGGACATGACTATTGAACAAGCACTAGCGGGCCGTCGCTATGAAACGGCACGCAGGCTTTGCGCCGCGGCCATGGTGGGGATTTCTGCGGATTCATCAAACTACACTGCTTTGGCGCTACAGATGCATTGCGCGCTGCAGGGGCTTGGCGACATCAGGGGATGCCGTGCGGTACTCAATAGCCTGCACCCGGATTCGGATGCGTTGCGGCTGGAGATTGCGCTGTTGTTGGCGGAAGATGCACATCGGTTAGGGGACTATAACTTTTACCGCATTTCGCCGGAGGCTCAATCCGGCCTCACGCATGATGAATATCTGGCGCAATTGCAGCAGGAAATGAGCGAGTATCTGGAGCAGGCGGGGCGACTGGCCGGCAGCGCCGCGGAGCAGCGTCGTGTGGCGGAGACGGCCGCCCGCATTGGGCGCGAGTTTACCCCGGCACCGACGAAGGTGGAGACACCGGCTTCGACCGCCGGCGCACCGATCCCCACGGGCACGGTGACCTGCCGGCTGCAATTTCTGGATGGCAAGCCCGCCTGCGGCGTGGTGGTGACATTGGGGCTTCAAGTCCATCGAAACCTGGAAGATCCAAGCACTTATTGCAAAACGAACATGCACTATCAACCCATTTTCGGGCCGGCAGAGGTGCGTAGAGCCACCACCGACGAGCACGGTGATTGCCAATTTATCCAGGTTCCGGCGGGATGCCACGATTATATTGCCGTGACCTTGCCGCCGGCGGATTTTGATGTGGCCACGCGATTTCTAGCACAGGGAGTAACCGTCACCGGCGGCCAGACCACCCGTTTGAATTTGACGATTCAGGAATGGACCAGCGCCCCGGCGCAGACCGTGCGCAGCCCATTTGCTTCGGAACTCAGGTGGGGACCGACGACCGCCCGCCTGGTGGCTACGCACGTCATGGACAATCCCTTTTATTTTGATTTTCCGCGGCAGATGGTGGCCCTGGATTTGCCCGCGGATGTGTCGGCTGATCCCGACCGATTGGTCCTGCTGTGCTCGGACAATTTGCACTGCGCCCAGCCGTTGCAACTGGTGGCCGGCAGGGTGCATTTTTTTGCGGATTTACCAGCCCTGACGCAAAGAGTGTGGGCGTTGTATGAAACGCCGCAGGCGTTACCAAAATCCCAGGTGTGGCGCAACCTTACGCTGGTGCCGGATGTCGGCAGTTCCACGGCAGTTCTTGAAACGGGCCGAAGCTCCTTTCGCATTCCCATAGGATCAGCTTCGGACAACCTGCCTCCGCTCCTGGCGGTGCGCGGTGAAGATGACGTGTGGCGCGGCCAGGGCCGGCTGATATTGCCCCCGGGCGTGACTGTTACCCGGCGCACCACCGAGGTGGTGGAAGATGGCCCGCTGCTGCTGCAGGTACGCATTGCTTACACCCTGTCCGATGGGCATGCCTACACGATAGTATGGACGGCCCACGCCGGGGAGGCCTTTTTGCTGGCGGAAGAAACCGTCGATAAGCTTGCCGGGGCCGCCTTTGAATTTTCGTTAAGGGAATTCAGCGGTGGTCGTGGATTTTTGCATTGGACGCCGGAACAGGGAAATCTGCACTGGACCGATCTTAAATCCAAAGAGAGGGAACTCGCCCGCCTGCAGGAGTCGGTGGCGTGGTGGATTTATCCACAGGGTTTTGGCTACGCGATGACGGCCGAAGGGTTGCAGCACCAGGATTACATCGGGGTGTTTACCCGATGCCGCGGCGAATGGGAAGATTTCGCCTTTGAACGCATTGCGCAAGGCCCCGGCGATGAAAATCGCGAGTTGGACTGGCCTTTCCCGGAAATGGTGGGGTCCACCATCTCCATGATTACAGCCCATACGGCTGCGGATGGCGACGCATTTTACCGCTGGCGTTTTTTCGCGGGCAAACGTTACTGGGGAATTCTGGTTTCCACGTTGTCGCGCAATGACGGCAACTGGAAGGAGATTTCATCGGTCCAGCATAAAACATCTTCGCCGCGCCTGGCGGATTTCATGCACTGGCGACTCGATCAACAGGATCAGGTGTCAAGGCCCCACGTGGTGGCGCGCCGTGAAGAACTGAGACATCTGCGGGAAAAGACGCGCATACCGGCATTTGCCGACATCTGGCGGCACATTTGTTCGGGCCATGCGTTTGGGGCGGCGGAAGGTTTGCGGTTCGCGGTGGAAGGCAATCCGCAAATAGCGTGGCGTAAAAAGCTGGAATTGGTGGGTGTGGCCCACATCAGGGCCAGGATGACGTTATTGGGGCGCGATTTTTCAGATATGTACAGCCCCGTAGGTGCCCGGCCCATTACCCCATGGGTGGAAGATTATGACCTCATCGCCGCCAGCGGGGTATTTACCCCCCAGGAAGAACGGCTGGTGCGGTCCTGGCTGATGCTCATGGGCCATTTGTACATGTCGTGCGACTTGATGAATTGGAAATTCAACTCCCGGAACGCCAACTTTGAGGCCGACCGGGTCGATGTGGTCGGCGTGATCGGACTGGCCTTTGAGGGCAACCCGGATGCGGCGGAATTTGTCAATCACGCCGCCCAGCGCATGGAAAAGTCCCTGAATGTATATTGCACGCCCGGAAGCGGCAAATGGTATGAAAATCCTGCATGTTACTATCTGCATGCGTCCAAATGTCGGATGAATCTGGCGTTTCATCTGGCTACCCACAGAATCCAGGATCCGACCACCTTTGCGCGGCTGAAGGATTTTCTGCGGTGGGGAATTCTGCTGCTGACCCCGCCCTGTCCGCACGATTACCACGCCATGAGCCGGGGTTTACCGGCCGGCACGTACCAGGACGCCCAAAAGGTGCGGCGCATTGCGCCAATCGGGGATCATGCGCATCTGGGACCGTGGGTGCCGGATCATTACGCTCTGCTGGCCAAGCTGTACCGGAAAACGGATCCCGAATTTTCGGATCTGCTGATGTGGGCCTGGCGGGCGGGTGGAGCCAATGGGGGATATTACGGCAATATGCCGCTCTTATTTGCCAACCTGACGGAAGAAGACCTGAAGTTTAATCCACCGTCGAATTTGACCAGCCGCCGCCTGGAGGGATTCGGGGCGGCTTTTCGCGGCAAGTTCAACCAGCCGGACGAATTTTTTCTCCTGTTCAAGCAGGGGCCGGGCGGGTACCGGTATCACCGGACGGAAGGTTCGATTATTTTATTTGCCGACGGTAAACCGCTGATTTACGACGGCGGAGAAGCGGGCGAAGCGTGGCGCCATTCTACGGTGTCGTTTGGAGCCACGCATACGCCGCTGGCTCCGGGCCATGTTGAGCGCTTCCATAGCTTCGCGGCGGTGGATTTTGCCCAGGGCGTGCATCCCAAGGCCCTGGAGCCGGGCGAGCCGATTTTTTTAAGTGATTTGTGCGAAGATCGATTGGTCCAGGTGGCCTATGAACGCTTTGCCCAGCCGAATCCTGCCGACGTACGCAGTGTGCTTTGGGTGAAGGATGAGTACGTGGTTCTGCACGATGATTTCTCGCTCCCTGACACCGTGCCCACGCATTGGCATTTGCAGGTGGTCGGTGATGAGCATCGGGGTGATTGGCGCAGCGGCTATGAATTTCAGGGCAGGTTCGGCACCAACTTGCAGGTGTTGCTGCCGGGGCAGCAGTTTGCCCGCGAACTGGTGGAGCAGGTTTCCATTTTAGAGCCGGACCCGCAAAGACATACACCCCAGCAGCGGTTTTCCATGCGTCACCTCATGCTTTCCGGCCAGGGTGCCACACAATATCTGGCCATCCTGCGCCCCTTGCCCGCAGGGGCGTCTGGAGTCCGGGCGGAGCTTATCCATGAGGCTGAGCACATCGCGGGTGTGGAGGTGCGCGGACACGGCATTGAAGATCAGATATTCCTGGGGCGGAGGGAGTTTTCCATCGGCCGCGACGATTGGGAATTTGAAGGCCGATATGGTGCCATTTTGCGTCGACACGCACGTACAGACATGCTTTTGCTGGCCGGAAATTCCCTGCATTGGGCGGGCTTAAGGCTGGAAAGCACCGGCCCAGCGGCGCACTTGCGCATCGACAGTGATGCTATGGAATTGATGGTCGAGGGCAGCGGAACTTTGCGGTTGTATGGCCTGCCGGAAACGGTGGTGGTGTCTGGCGACGGTCCACGCGTGGTGAGGCGTTGGTCACTTCCAAAGGAATTTAAGCACGGATATGCCATGTCCCGTCGGCCGGTGGCTTCATTGGTCCAGTGACGGAGTCTGCGGCCAAAACGGCGGCCGACGGCCCATGTCGATTGCAAGCTGCGATTCTGCCGATTCGATTTGGTGCCTCGCGTTGCGGTCCGCCGCCGCGTAAGTCAAACGCAATTTCCTATCCATACCTAATTTGCGGCATTGCCCGGACGCTTCCGGCCATCGCCATGGTTGTCCGTGCGAGTTCCCGCTCGATGGAGGAATTTTGTTCTGTGGAAAAGCGGACAGCGGCAGCCAGACCGGGGAAAACAGGTGGCGTTTGTAAGCTGAAATGGTGGGGATTAGCTTTAAAAAATGATCCAAAAAAATAATCACATCCCATGATAAAAAAAATACTTACAACAACGGTAATATTTTTTGTGGATTTTTTATTTGACTTTTGCAGCCGTAATGTTAACTTAATATTATAAAATTAAATACAAGGTGTATTGTATTTGATGTGTAAGTAAAAATGTCGCATAATCTTGACATTGTGGAAAATAAAGGTATAATGATCCTATTGAAGTAAATGGCGGTTCAAAGTTGAGCCTCAAAACAATATTGCTGATCGTGATGTGCGATCAGCGGTCTTTTTAACATTCATTAATGGAGGTATTTCGTTATGGTAAAGCAAATTGGTAACACACGTGGGCAAGGCAAGGATGCCAAAGCAATGAAGCGTTGGGCGGCAGTGATGCTGGGGCTGGGTGCCTTGGCGGCCACGGCTCCCATGGCGGGAGCTAATGCAGTTTGGAACAACACCAGCACTAACTTTAATGCCTCAGGTAGCTGGACTGGCGGTCTGCCCAGTTCCACCAATCCGGCGGTTTTTAACGCGGCAATGGTCGACCAGCCGAATGTCAGTGCGCCGATCACCGTTGAAGCGTTGGATTTCAGCGTTACCGGCTACGACCTTACATCCACAGGCGGCACGGATGCCATTACGCTTACCCAGGTTAACCCAGGTTATCAAATCGTCAACCTTAGCAGCTCTGTCAGCGGATCGACTGCTACCATTGACGCGCCGCTGGTGTTGGGCGGCGGGGCCGGTACGACGCAGCAAATGTTCGTTAATTCTAACAACACCTTGAACTTAAATGGCGTCATTTCCGGCACCGATGGTACATTGTGGCTGTATGGCAGTGGCAGTACTGGAACGGTTTACAATATCGCGGCCGCCAACACGTATACTGGCGATACCCTCATCTCCCAGACCACCGTCAACCTTACCACCGGTACCTTGGGGAATGGTTCGGTGTTGGTGGGCAACTACAGTACCGCGGGCGGGACACTCAATGCCACTGATTCCGGCGGCTTAGGCACCGGCGATATATTTGTAAATGGCGGCACACTTAACGCCACCGGCGGCGGCACTTTGGGTTCCGGCAACGTAACGGTGAACTTGGGATCTTTGAACGTTAATACCGGCACCGCGACCATCAATAATCTCACGCTTAACGGCAGCGGCAGCTCGATAACGGTTGCTGGTGCCAATGGCGGCGGGTTGACTTCAGGAACGGTGGTGGATTTTGCCGGCGGTCGGCTTAATCTCGCTGGGAATACCACAACCGGATCCACCAACCCCACCAGTTTGACCCTGGCCAACCCGACCTTTAACCCCGGTGGATTAAACATCATAGCCGTCAGTAAGAATAACAGCAGCGGGGCGACAACTCTGACGATAGGCAATACGTGGACGCGCAATACGGGAGCCACCATTCAGTTTTCGAACAGCAATGGCACTATTGTTTCCAGTCCGATTACCGGTGCTAATGCGACCTCCACCAGCGCCATATTGCCTTATGCCACGTTCAACAATGCCCAGTTTGCCACGGTGAATACCAGTGGCGATGTGGTGGGGTATGGCAGCGCTGTAGCCCTGCCGGGCAGCGGCAGTTTGGCCAACACCAACTATACCACTCCCGGTATCACCCTCGCGGGCAGCGAATCGGTCAATTCTTTGCAGATTGCCGCATCCTCAAGCGCCAACACCACGTTGGATCTCGGCGGCGGGACCCTTTCTCTTACGTCCGGTGGTCTACTGCTTACGGGCGGTGGTTCCACATCCACATACAGTCTTACCATCCAAAACGGCCAACTGGGGGCCAGCAACCAGGAGCTAATCCTGCAGCGGTATAATGCAAATACCACGACCAATCTGGATGCCACCCTCACCGGCGGAACAGGGACTGTTACCCTTGGTGGGGCCGGTGGATCCGGTCCGAGCGTTACTTCGATCGTGAATATCGGTGCGACCAATACGTACTCCGGCAATACCTATATCAACGGCGGCGGTACGATTGAGTTAAGCGCCACCCAGCCGTTGGGCACCGGGACTATTTATCTTTACAATGGTCCCTACGCAAGCCAAGTCGCAACCTTGGAGGCTATGCCCACTGCCACGGGTGTCACCCTGCCCAACGCCATCGTGATAGGTGGGGAAACACAATCCGGCGCCCCGAACGCGATGACCATCGAAAATAATGACCCCAACAATCCGTTCACCATTACTGGGGGCATTACCGGTACCAGCGGTACCAGCAATATCAGCTTCACCAACTCCAGCCCGTCGGCGAACAACCCGATTGTGCTTAGCGGTGCGGCCAGCAACATTGCCGGCAACTTTACCGTCACCTCCGGCGAATTGGAGATCAATGCTGATCTGACCGTTGCGGGCGTGGCGGGTGGACCAAATTTAGGCTGGTTGGTCAACAAGAATAGCACTGCGTCGGTGGTTCAAAATAGTGGAACGGTCACGTTGGGTAGTGCCGCAGTTCCCATGTACAGCACGCAGATCGACGGCACCTACACCCTCAACTCGGGCGCGCTTGACGTGTACAATGGGGTTACCTACACCGGGTTGCGTATCGGCTACACCGGCACGACCAATACCTCCCTGCTGACGGTGAATGGTGGGGCATTGACGGTGGAGTCCGGTACCAACCTGGGCAACGCATTGGTGGTCAGCAGCAATAACCAAGGAACGTCCAATGCCACAGTCATTCAAAACGGCGGCACGGTGACGGCAGGTTCCGTACAGATCAACAATGGATCAAGTTCAAATTCCGCCGATCAGGGTGTCGGCCTTTACGAACTTAACGGTGGAACCTTAGTGACAGGCTCGATCGGAGGGCAAAACGGAGGCGCGGCGTATGGCACCAGCACCTTTGATTTCAATGGTGGCACGCTGCAGGCCTCAGCGGCCAACACCGGTTTTATGCAGGGGCTGACCACCGCCAATGTGCAAGCGGGTGGGGCGATCATTAATACCAATAGTTTTAATGACACCATCAGCCAAGCCCTGTTGCACGATGCCACGCTAGGCTCCACCCCAGACGGCGGCCTGACCAAAAACGGGGCCGGCACCCTGACGTTAAACGCGGTTGACACTTACACCGGCGCAACCGCCATTGCCAGTGGAACCTTGGCCCTTTCGGCCACCGGAACCATTGCCAACAGTTCGGCGATTGATGTGCAAAGCGGAGCCACGTTTGATGTCTCCGCCAAAACGGCGGGGTTCACCCTGGGGGCCGGCCAGACGCTGGAAGGTGTGGGTACTGTGAGCACCGGTGGCCACGCGCTGACCCTTGACGGCACGGTTGCCCCGGGCGATGCTGCCATGGGCACGCTGACCATCGACCCCGCAGCCATTGTGGATTTCGCAGCAGGCTCCGACTTGACGATCAATGCCGTCGGAGCTGCCAACGATTTGTTGGCCGTTGATGGCAACCTGAACCTTTCCGGTGCGGGCGACACCCTGAATTTTATCGGTACGCCCACTGCCGGCTCTTATACCATTGTCACCTATACCGGCACCCTGACGGGAACATTTACCAACACGAGCCTGCAGGGTTACGTGGTTAATTATGGAACCGGTTCAAACAGCGCCATCACGCTTTCGCGTGTGCCGGAGCCGGCCACTTTGGGCCTGCTGGCTTTGGGCGGGCTGGGCATCCTGCTGCTGGGTAAACGTCGCCGGGTGTGAGGGCAATCTGGGACATATCGCCTGAGATATGCCGGCAATAGAGAACTTGGGGAGGGCCGGGATAAAACCCGGCCCTGTTTTTTCCGCGTCGGGAAAATAAGGAGACCCCCTCATGAAAGGCTCTATTTCAACACGAAGGATGGAAGAACATCGCGGCAGCGGCATGCAGCCCAGGGCGTTCACCTCCGGTGGAACCACAGTTACCGGTATAACGGCAATTGAAGAAAATATTCAATTGCACACTCCTGGTGTACTGATCTGCCCGGCCGCTCCACTGCAAAAAAATTACTACGTCACCAGTTACGGTTATATGACCGGCAGTTGCTTTCCGACCGGGCCAGTGGCTAACGGCAGCGAGTACGCGTATGCGATGACGGTGGCGGCACTGAAGCGGGCCGGGTCGGTGGCCCGGCCGTCCTCTCAGAACGGTCTGCCGGCACTATGGGCGGATACTTATTATATTGATAATCCTGCTTTGACTTGGGCTTCCGGCCCCACGCACACCAACCATCCAGGGGCAGGCTCACTGATAGGTCCTGGAGGCGGTGGCAATGTGGGCCGGGTGGATGGCTCGGTGCTGTGGATGCCGTTGTCGCAGCGTCTGGGGATTTTATCCTCTTACCACGATGAGTATGGCATCTACGGTGGCTGGAGCGGCATACAGGCCTTGCCCTACGACACCATCTTTCTGCCGGTGACCGGCAATGACAACATCAGCAACGCTACCGAGGCTGGCGGGCCGTTTGCGATCACGCCGGAAGGCAACTTCTACGGCGCCTTTCCCGGGGATCCCTAGGGTCGGACGGCTGTCATCAGGCATGGGCAAATTTTGTGGCATCCGCCTGCGTTGCCATCCGCGACATTTAAAATTTAGTTTTTTTAATTGACATTTTAAAAACGCCATACTATGATAATTTACAGGTTGCAATGTAAGGTGTATTTTATTTATAATGGCTGCAAGTTAAGCGTATGAAATGGACATGGATGGATTGAGGCAAAGGTATAAGTGGCCGAGAGTGCCAAACTAAGGGAAGTACGGACTGACGGGTGGTATACAATCTACCCGTGCAGGGAATAATGAGGAATGGAACCATGCGTCAAACACTTTTGCCCTTATTGCAAGCCGGGGGTTGGGGCAAAATGTTACCAAGTGTCTCCGGCGGTAATAAGGAGATTTATCATGCGTGTGTCATCGAGTAACTCGGCGGGGGTCCGAAGTCCCAGGAGCCTGGAAGCCCAACGACGCTCTGGGGTGCATGCGGATATCGGTGCACCGTCGTCTGTTGCAACTTCGTATCGGCATCGCCTCAAGGCAATGGTCGGGGTGGGGAAAATGTCGGTCTGCTCCCGCGGTGATTCCCCGCGCACCATGGCTGTCTTTGCGCCTTCTGGTTTAATCCGTGGTCGCCGCGCGGCTTTCACTCTGGTGGAGCTTTTGGTGGTGATCCTGATTATTTCGATTTTGATCGCCCTGCTCTTGCCGGCGCTGGCTGCGGCTACGGAACAGGCTCGACGGATCGTATGTGCAGCCAATGTGCGTTCGCTGACGCTGACCACACTCATGTATGCCGATGAAAATGAAGGCGTTTTAATGGCCCAGGGACAATATAATTACGGGGTGGTCGGTGCGTACCCAACTTCGGACACCTCCCTGATGGCATATTACCATGAGTATCTGAACGTCAGCAATCAATATACTTCCGGCGGAACCACGGTGACCGGTGTGACGGCGATAGCAGATAACATACGGTTTCACACGCCCAAGGTTCTGGTGTGTCCATCGGCCACCATCCGCCCGAATTATTCCATGGTAACTTACGGATACATGACCGGGAGCTGCTTTCCGACAGGCCCGGCCTCGGATGGCAACTACTATCCCTATGCCATGCGGGTAACAGCGCTACAGCAGGCTGGCCAGATGCCGCGCAGTTGGGCGGTCTTGGGGCCGATTCCTGGCGGGCTGCCGGCCTTGTGGGCGGACCTTTATTATTATCGGGCGGGTTTGACCTGGTGGGCCCAACTGGCAAGCTACACCAACCATCCGGCAACGGAGGGTGGGCTGACTGGGCAGGGCGGGGGCGGCAATGTGGGGCGTGTGGACGGCTCGGTGGTATGGATGCCGTTGGCACCGTTGAATGCCAGCGACCAAACAGTGACGTATGCTTCGGTGGACCAGTACGTTGCCAATGGCGGGGCCTTCAGCACTGTCCAGGCGATTCCCAGCAATTCAATCTTTTTGCTCTCGGATGGTAACGATAATATAAACCGCCAGAAGTGGATACAGGTGATTATGGGGGCTGGCGGCAACACCTCGCCAAGCGCTGTTTTTCCGGGTGCTCCATAAAAATTTGCCGGTGGCACCGATGTTACGTGAAAGGCGGCCTCTCAAGAGTGTGCAGGCCGGGTGGTGATAAGGGGTTTATTTATACGGATGAACCCAATATGACTCAACGCAGAGTGGGGAGTTTTCGGGCGGGATGGTTCTGGCGATTTTGTCCATGGTAAGCGGAGTGGCGTAATCGCGCCGGTGGTTGAATTATCCGCATGGGACCAGCATCAGCCATGCTACCGTTACGGGCGGCCCGTATGCCATAACGCCGGAGAGTAATTTCTACGGCGCATTTTCCGGACATCCTTAAAAACTCTGTGGCCGCGCTACCAGGAGTAGCTGGATCGGTCGGCAATTATCGAAAACCGCAGTCCCGCTGATTGGGTTTTGTTGGCGATACTGCTGCATGGCCTGGCGTGCGGCACATGGAATTTTCGCGACATTTCTCATTTTCACCCTATGGGCTAAGCGTTCATCAGACCATCATACTTTTTCAACACCATCTTTCGTGCTGCGGCAATTGCCGCCAACGTGAGAACTCCAGCCGGTGGTAGAGCGGGAAGTGGCCGCCAATGCGGCGAAAAGATAGACGGCGTTTGGCACCTGAAATGGTGGGGATTGGCTTTTAAAAATGATCCAAAAAAATAATCACATCCCATGATAAAAAAAATACTTACAACAACGGCAATATTTTTTGTGGATTTTTTACTTGACTTTTACAAGCCATGATGTCATCTTAAAGAAATAAAATTAAATACAAGGTGTATTGTATTTGATGTGTAAGTAAAAATGTCGCACAATCTTGACATTATGGAAAATAAAGGTATAATGATCCACTGAAGTAAATGGCGGTTCAAAGTTGAGCCTCAAAACGATATTGCTGATCGTGATGTGCGATCAGCGGTCTTTTTAACATTCATTAATGGAGGTATTTCGTTATGGTAAAGCAAATTGGTAACACACGTGGGCAAGGCAAGGATGCCAAAGCAATGAAGCGTTGGGCGGCAGTGATGCTGGGGCTGGGTGCCTTGGCGGCCACGGCTCCCATGGCGGGAGCTAATGCAGTTTGGAACAACACCAGCACTAACTTTAATGCCTCAGGTAGCTGGACTGGCGGTCTGCCCAGTTCCACCAATCCGGCGGTTTTTAACGCGGCAATGGTCGACCAGCCGAATGTCAGTGCGCCGATCACCGTTGAAGCGTTGGATTTCAGCGTTACCGGCTACGACCTTACATCCACAGGCGGCACGGATGCCATTACGCTTACCCAGGTTAACCCAGGTTATCAAATCGTCAACCTTAGCAGCTCTGTCAGCGGATCGACTGCTACCATTGACGCGCCGCTGGTGTTGGGCGGCGGGGCCGGTACGACGCAGCAAATGTTCGTTAATTCTAACAACACCTTGAACTTAAATGGCGTCATTTCCGGCACCGATGGTACATTGTGGCTGTATGGCAGTGGCAGTACTGGAACGGTTTACAATATCGCGGCCGCCAACACGTATACTGGCGATACCCTCATCTCCCAGACCACCGTCAACCTTACCACCGGTACCTTGGGGAATGGTTCGGTGTTGGTGGGCAACTACAGTACCGCGGGCGGGACACTCAATGCCACTGATTCCGGCGGCTTAGGCACCGGCGATATATTTGTAAATGGCGGCACACTTAACGCCACCGGCGGCGGCACTTTGGGTTCCGGCAACGTAACGGTGAACTTGGGATCTTTGAACGTTAATACCGGCACCGCGACCATCAATAATCTCACGCTTAACGGCAGCGGCAGCTCGATAACGGTTGCTGGTGCCAATGGCGGCGGGTTGACTTCAGGAACGGTGGTGGATTTTGCCGGCGGTCGGCTTAATCTCGCTGGGAATACCACAACCGGATCCACCAACCCCACCAGTTTGACCCTGGCCAACCCGACCTTTAACCCCGGTGGATTAAACATCATAGCCGTCAGTAAGAATAACAGCAGCGGGGCGACAACTCTGACGATAGGCAATACGTGGACGCGCAATACGGGAGCCACCATTCAGTTTTCGAACAGCAATGGCACTATTGTTTCCAGTCCGATTACCGGTGCTAATGCGACCTCCACCAGCGCCATATTGCCTTATGCCACGTTCAACAATGCCCAGTTTGCCACGGTGAATACCAGTGGCGATGTGGTGGGGTATGGCAGCGCTGTAGCCCTGCCGGGCAGCGGCAGTTTGGCCAACACCAACTATACCACTCCCGGTATCACCCTCGCGGGCAGCGAATCGGTCAATTCTTTGCAGATTGCCGCATCCTCAAGCGCCAACACCACGTTGGATCTCGGCGGCGGGACCCTTTCTCTTACGTCCGGTGGTCTACTGCTTACGGGCGGTGGTTCCACATCCACATACAGTCTTACCATCCAAAACGGCCAACTGGGGGCCAGCAACCAGGAGCTAATCCTGCAGCGGTATAATGCAAATACCACGACCAATCTGGATGCCACCCTCACCGGCGGAACAGGGACTGTTACCCTTGGTGGGGCCGGTGGATCCGGTCCGAGCGTTACTTCGATCGTGAATATCGGTGCGACCAATACGTACTCCGGCAATACCTATATCAACGGCGGCGGTACGATTGAGTTAAGCGCCACCCAGCCGTTGGGCACCGGGACTATTTATCTTTACAATGGTCCCTACGCAAGCCAAGTCGCAACCTTGGAGGCTATGCCCACTGCCACGGGTGTCACCCTGCCCAACGCCATCGTGATAGGTGGGGAAACACAATCCGGCGCCCCGAACGCGATGACCATCGAAAATAATGACCCCAACAATCCGTTCACCATTACTGGGGGCATTACCGGTACCAGCGGTACCAGCAATATCAGCTTCACCAACTCCAGCCCGTCGGCGAACAACCCGATTGTGCTTAGCGGTGCGGCCAGCAACATTGCCGGCAACTTTACCGTCACCTCCGGCGAATTGGAGATCAATGCTGATCTGACCGTTGCGGGCGTGGCGGGTGGACCAAATTTAGGCTGGTTGGTCAACAAGAATAGCACTGCGTCGGTGGTTCAAAATAGTGGAACGGTCACGTTGGGTAGTGCCGCAGTTCCCATGTACAGCACGCAGATCGACGGCACCTACACCCTCAACTCGGGCGCGCTTGACGTGTACAATGGGGTTACCTACACCGGGTTGCGTATCGGCTACACCGGCACGACCAATACCTCCCTGCTGACGGTGAATGGTGGGGCATTGACGGTGGAGTCCGGTACCAACCTGGGCAACGCATTGGTGGTCAGCAGCAATAACCAAGGAACGTCCAATGCCACAGTCATTCAAAACGGCGGCACGGTGACGGCAGGTTCCGTACAGATCAACAATGGATCAAGTTCAAATTCCGCCGATCAGGGTGTCGGCCTTTACGAACTTAACGGTGGAACCTTAGTGACAGGCTCGATCGGAGGGCAAAACGGAGGCGCGGCGTATGGCACCAGCACCTTTGATTTCAATGGTGGCACGCTGCAGGCCTCAGCGGCCAACACCGGTTTTATGCAGGGGCTGACCACCGCCAATGTGCAAGCGGGTGGGGCGATCATTAATACCAATAGTTTTAATGACACCATCAGCCAAGCCCTGTTGCACGATGCCACGCTAGGCTCCACCCCAGACGGCGGCCTGACCAAAAACGGGGCCGGCACCCTGACGTTAAACGCGGTTGACACTTACACCGGCGCAACCGCCATTGCCAGTGGAACCTTGGCCCTTTCGGCCACCGGAACCATTGCCAACAGTTCGGCGATTGATGTGCAAAGCGGAGCCACGTTTGATGTCTCCGCCAAAACGGCGGGGTTCACCCTGGGGGCCGGCCAGACGCTGGAAGGTGTGGGTACTGTGAGCACCGGTGGCCACGCGCTGACCCTTGACGGCACGGTTGCCCCGGGCGATGCTGCCATGGGCACGCTGACCATCGACCCCGCAGCCATTGTGGATTTCGCAGCAGGCTCCGACTTGACGATCAATGCCGTCGGAGCTGCCAACGATTTGTTGGCCGTTGATGGCAACCTGAACCTTTCCGGTGCGGGCGACACCCTGAATTTTATCGGTACGCCCACTGCCGGCTCTTATACCATTGTCACCTATACCGGCACCCTGACGGGAACATTTACCAACACGAGCCTGCAAGGTTACGTGGTTAACTATGGAACCGGTTCAAACAGCGCCATCACGCTTTCGCGTGTGCCGGAACCGGCCACCTTGGGTCTGCTGGCTTTGGGCGGGCTGGGCATCCTGCTGCTGGGTAAACGTCGCCGGGCTTAAGGCCGTAGAGAATCAGATTGCCTATAATCTGCGGGTCGATGATGAACACGGGGGGCCGGGCTAAAAATCCCGGCCCTTCTTTTCCGCTAAGAAGAAAGGAGATTCGTCATGAAGCGCCCGGTTTTGGCACCAAGCATGGACGAGCCGTCAGGATCATGGATCCCCGTTGGGGCACGAACTGCGAAGCTTTGGGATTGTTTCCCAGGGCGCACTGTGCGGCCAAAGATGGCGGCCTGCTGGAATTCCATCACACCGGGCCGCAGCGCCGGTCCACTACGCCAAGGCCAAATCCCACAAGTCTTCGGGACCGGGCTGCCGGAATCTCCCGCCTCCCGATCCCAATGCCGCAGGAGCGGCCCATCGGGATTCTCCGTCTCGCGGTCCGCCGCCCGCGGCTTCACCCTGGTGGAACTGCTGGTGGTAATTCTGATTATCTCCATTCTTATTGCGTTGCTGCTACCGGCTTTGGCCAAAGCCCGACGCGAAGCCTTGCGCGTGGCGTGCTCGGCTAACGTGCGCTCGCTGACCCTGGAAACCATCATGTACGCAGATGAAAATGATGGCGTGTTGATGGATAATGGGCCATATAATTATATGACTGCGGGTGCTTATTGGGGAAACAGCAATATGGCCTCGTTTTTTCATGATTACCTGAACGTGAGCAATCAATATCCCGGCCAGACCGGTACGAACGCCATTGATGCAAACGTGAGGTTTCATACCCCGGGCGTGCTGATCTGCCCATCGGCACCACTGAAATCAAATTATTCCCAGTTAAGCTACGCTTATTATACGGGCAGCTCATTTCCAACCGCGGCCGGTGTGGGCGGTTTTGCCATGCGTCTGCAGGCTTTGCAGCAGGCAGGCTATATAGCAACCAACAACCGCGTTCCCATTCCGGGCAACCTGCCTGCCCTGTGGGGAGACCGGTACGTGCGCCAAAATGCGGGTTGGGCCTATAACGTCAATGATACCCCCCATCCGGGCCGGGCCGTCGGGCAGTACGGCGGGGGTAATGTGGGACGGGTGGACGGATCGGTGGTGTGGATGCCGCTGTCGCGGACCAACGTGCTCAGTGGTGGGGCTATTGACCGCTTGGTGCAGGACAGTTATATCGTCAACGGCGGAGCCGTCGGCTCGGCCGTTGCGATTCCCAGCGATGCTATCTATATCCAGACCAACGGTTCTGATAATGATGTGAACGGCTACGGCCGAGCCCAGGTGGTGGCGGGAACGGGTTATTTCCCGAATCCATCCCAGATATTTCCCGGCGCGCCTTGAATCGCGTGCGGACCCTGTACCTTGGGCCTGCTGGTTTTTTTGGGAGGGCATCCTGCTGCTGGGCAAACGTCGCCGGGTGTGAGGGCAATCTGGGGCATATCGCCTGAGATATGCCGGCAATAGAGAACTTGGGGAGGGCCGGGATAAAACCCGGCCCTGTTTTTTTCCGCGTCGGGAAAATAAGGAGACCCCTCATGAAAGGCTCTATTTCAACACGAAGGATGGAAGAACATCGCGGCAGCGGCATGCAGCCCAGGGCGTTCACCTTGGTGGAATTGCTGGTGGTGATCCTGATTATCTCGATTTTGATCGCCCTGCTGTTGCCGGCGCTGGCCAAGGCCCGGGAGATGGCGCGGCGGGTGGTGTGTGCATCAAACGTCCGCCAATTGGGCATGGCCACGATTATGTACGCCCAGGAAAATAATGATGTGCTCATGGCTCAGGGGATGGAATCCGGGATGGCTTCGGGGAATTTCGTGGATAACACCAGTCTGATGGATTTTTTCCATAACTACCTCAACATCAGCAATAGTTATATCGGAAGCATGTGGCCAGGCTTTATTCCGCCGCTGAATAACACTCAGGAAGCAACCTATTACAACGTTGTCTACCACACTCCAGCAGTGTTGATTTGCCCCTCTGCACCGCCGCAGTCGCGATATTCCTATCTTACCTACGCCTTTTATACCGGAAGCTGCTTCCCGTATGCACCGTCGAGTGTGGATGGCCAATATCATGCCTACGCCATGCGGCTTTTGGCTTTGGCCCAGGCGGGCTATGTTACAACGGATAATGGCGTACCGGTGCCGGGTAATTTACCGGCGTTGTGGGGTGATCGCTACGTGCTGCAGAATTATGGCATCGACTCGACTACTGATACCGGCCACCCAGGGGTGGGTATCGGAAAAGGAGGCGGCGGCAACGTAGGGCGGGTGGATGGGTCTGTGGTCTGGATGCCGCTGATAGCCGCCAGCATTAACAGCAATGGATCGTTGTGGCGCACGGACAATGGTTACGTTCTTAACGGCGGGGCATTAGGCCCGGTGTATGCAGTGCCCAACAACGCGATTTTTATTCCCACCGAGAAGTACGATAATTATTATGATCCTCTTGGCGGCCAGACGCAGGCGATGGCCATTACCGGATCCACTATTACGCCGCTGAATCGCGTGTTTCCGGGAACGCCGTAATTGCAGGGAAAAATGTGGTGCAATAAATACACTATAAACGAATAGGTAGGATGCGACGTATTATTTCTGGGGTAGCTGCGGGGGCGGCGTTGGTGGTGGTGGCCTGCCATTCTGCCAAGACGGCGGCATTTGTCAGCCCCAGCCGGGCCGTTTATTTCGGCAGTGTTACGCTGCTGCACGATTTACGTATGGTCCTGCGACCTGCGCCGCGGGGTTATGTCGTGATGGCGCGGATATCGCTCAAGACGGTGGAAATCAATGTAGCCCGCTGGCCCACGATTACCGGCGATGTAGGAGTGATATACGGCTCGCCGACAGGGGGCCGCGCCCGCTTGCGGTTGTCTTGGTCGAATCAGGACACTGCCATCACCTCGGATGTGCCCAGCGAAGCTGGCGCTACAGCCAAACGATTGGGGGCAACTGAGGTTTAAATCCGCAACCTCTGGAAAATATTTCAGGCAGGCAGCCAGCCAATGACAATAAAGTTCTTATCATCGCTATCTTGGCTGATTTACCGGAAATGGTCACCTGGAGAGGTACATTTCGAGCGCTATCAATTCATCGCATGTCATTGTTTTAAAACGACTTACAAGACATTAATAATTTTTTATTTGACTTTTCTGCGGCATTGAGTTAGCGTATGATTACTGGTGATTATCTTGCTGGGAAATTCCTAGCTCTAACCGTCACCGATGTGTAATCGCAGAAGGTTCTCAATGAAAACGCTCCAGGTAATTAAAGGATTTCAGCCGCAGCCCGGTGTTTCCATGCGCTCGCAGATGAGAAACTATTTGCGGAAAGTCATTCTGGAAGGGCAGATAGCGCCTGGCGCGAAGCTGCCGCCCACCTTGGAATTGGCGACGGCATGGGGAACCCATGCCCCGGCGGTGCAGGCGGCCATGGCATCGCTGGTCAAGGAAGGTTTGGTGAAGCGGTTAATGGGACGCGGCACTTTTGTTTCCGAGCAGGTCGAAGCTCTGCACAATGTCGCCCTGTACATCTCCGGAAATCGCTGGGCGGGTCAGGCCAATACCTTCGTCGGCCATCTGATGCACATACTGGAATACGAACTGCGTGGTCAAGGGATACGTGCCCAACCGTGGATATCCCAACGGCCGCC
>JAJZCR010000071.1 GCA_021851715.1 Planctomycetota bacterium | reverse complement strand
GTGTAGCGGCCCTTATTAACCAGCTCCAGCACAACATCGTCTGGGGGCAAAAGGGCAACTTCATTGACGTACCCACCGATTGCCCGCAGCGCGATGAGCGGCTGGGTTGGACCGGTGACGCCCAGGTATTCTGCCGCACCGCCGCTTTTAATTTTGATGTGGCTCCCTTTTTTACCAAATGGCTGATCGACCTTAACGACGCCCAGGCCCCCCATGGCACGTACCCGATGGTGGCACCGGATGTGCTGGCAAAAAATGCCGGTGACGGCGGACCTGGATGGGCCGACGCCGGCGTCATTGTGCCGTGGACCATGTATTTGTGCTATGGCGACAGGCGTATTTTGCAGCGTCACTACCCCAACATGGTCCGCTACGGCAATTACCTGGCCGCGGCCAATGTGGATACACGCCACAACTTCGGCGACTGGCTGCATCACGATGCCCATACCCCACCCGACCTTATCGCCACCGCCTTCGCCGCCCACAGCGCCAACCTGCTTTCGCGCATCGCCGGCCTGCTGAAAAACAAAGCGGATGTCGCGCGGTTTTCCACCCTGTTCCGGCGCTTGCAAAAGGAATTCACTCACCGCTACGTTACCCCCGCCGGGCGGGTGCTTGGTGATACGCAAACCGCGTACGTACTGGCCCTGGCCTTTGACCTTCTGCCCCACAAGCTGCGGCAACTCGCCGCCCAACGGCTGGTTCTTGATATCGAAAAGGGCCGCTACACCAACACCTGGAAAAATCGCAACTGGCATTTATCCACCGGATTTTTAGGCGTAAAAGATCTCAATTTTGTCCTTAGCGCCGCCGCCCGCACCGATGTTGCCTACCGCCTGCTGCTGGCGGAAGATTATCCATCCTGGCTGTTCCCGGTTAAAAACGGGGCCACCACCATCTGGGAACGCTGGGACGGATGGACCACGGACAAAGGCTTTCAGGATCCAGGCATGAATTCCTTTAATCACTACGCTTATGGCGCCATCGGCCAATGGCTCTATCAGCGGGTGGCCGGCCTGGATATCGACCAGCGTGCCCCCGGCTATCAACACGCCCTGATCGCTCCACAGCTACCGCCCGCCGATTCCGATGCCGCCCGCCGCATCACCTGGGTGAAGGCCGCCCTGCAAACCCCCTACGGCCTGCTGGCCTCCTCTTGGAAGGTGCAGGGCAAAACTGTTACCTTGGAAGTGACCGTTCCGGCCAATGCCGCCGCCACCGTGGTTTTACCGTGTGCCGGCACCCGGCAGGTGCGCCAGGCCAATGGGCCGCTGGGCCGGACCCCGGGCATCAAGAACATCATCAGCAAAGCGGGCACAGTGCGTTGTACCGTTGGCTCCGGTGTCTACTGGTTTACCTTTCCGCGGCCGGCTTGAACAACCAAGAAAAGGTACCCGCCCCCTTTTATTGCGGTTTAATCTTCACCACCAGATTTTTGGCAATCGGCATCGCCACCCCGTCCCACACCGCATGGTAATAGGACTGCCCGCTCGTATACGTAGTCGCATGCAGCGTGGTGCCGTTCTTCATAATAAATTCATAACCGTGGCTCCGGTGCGCCACGCCGCCAGACCCCGTGTAATGCGGGTAGCGGCCACAATATAAAATCGTAATGTGTTCCACCTTTTCCGTCCCCACCGCCATCGCCGGAATCTCCAGCGACGGCACCCCGCTTAAAAACGATCCCGCAACAGATGGTAACGCAGGCATCGGCCCCAGGGCCGCAGTCCGCAGGCTTATACCGGACGGCAGCGAAAATTCCGGTGTCTGTGGATGGCCGGCCACCGACCGCGCCGCCATCACGGAGCCTTTTATAGCCTTGACCGGGGCGGCGGCCCGCCCGATAATAAGATTGTAAATTCAAACGTGCCGGGAAGCAGGCAGGCGGAAGATTACCTCGCGTTTTCGGAAAAAAGGTGGTTATTATGCGCACCGTAGTTACCTTGCTGCTGGGCGCGGCATGCCAGGCCGCGGCCACGCCGCCGGCCGCAACCAAGGAGATGTCCCATGAAAGAATACCCGGCTGAAGTCTGCGCTAATTGTGGCCGCACCATCGGCCGCCTCGAACCCGCGATGGTTCATCCCGACCATCGGGATCCCGGCCGCCTTCACATCGTCTGTGCCCAATGCCACGCACTGCTCTCAGGCCCGGCAACGCCAACCGCGGCCACCCCGGCGTCGGCGGAGGCCGTCGTTCCCACCGCACCCGCGGTGCCCGCTGCCCCGCCCACTAACTGGGCCAAGGGCATATTCTGGCTTATTTTCTGGCTTTTTTTCGGTGGCCCGATGGCGGTCGGCGTAATGGTTTTCCTCTGGCTTTACGTTTCGCCGGACGCGGCGGTTTGGACCTTCTTAGGTGCCCTCTGCGTCGCAACGGTGGTCGCCGCCCTCCAAGGCCGCGTGGTGCCCCCCGACGCCCCTCCCGATTCGGCAAATCCGCCCGAGGTAATGTGGCCTGATTCCTGATCCGCAGAGAAAAATTAGTCCGCCCCCGGGCGGCCGCAACCAAGGAGATATCCCATGAAAGAATTCCCGGCTGAAACCTGTGCCAACTGTGGCCGCACCATCGGCCGCCTGGAACCCGCGATGGTTCATCGCTCCGGCCCCGGCCAACTGCATGTCGTTTGCTCTCAATGTCACGCTGCGGTCTCGGCCCATCCCACGCCGACTACCGCCGCCACACCAGCGGATCCCGTGGCCTCAATCCCTTCCGCGGCTATGGCCGTCACGCCGCCGGCAGACACTCCAACCAATTATTCTAAAGGTATTTTTTGGCTCTTATTTTGGATATTCATCGGCGGCCCGCTCCTTGCTGTGGGGGTGGGCCTTCTCGTCTGGCTCGTCTATTCCATCGGCAACTACCGTTGACCCCGCAGGCCGCGATCCCGGCGGAGATCGCCCCCTCCACATCCCGGAACAACTCGTACACGTCCCATGTTTCGGCCCGGTAACCGAATGTATACGTGTTGGTGAAAACGACGTTGCTGGTGATCGTTATCCCCGTGACCGCACCGCCGCCGACCGCCGCGCTGAGCACCACGCCCTGCCGTAGTTCCCTGCGGACGGCATTGAGCCGGCCATGCACCATCGCTGTTTGCTTCACGGTAGAATGTGTGATATGTGCATGACTGTGCAGTGCATCGCCGGCGGTTAAAAGGCTATGACGCCCGCCGCAGGCCAGGGCCCGGCCCAAGATATCTCGAACTTTTTCAGGAATATTCACATGAATTTCGCAACCTGTAAAACCTGCGGCAGCGAATTAAAAATTGATGCCGCCACCCAGGCGGTGCGCTGTGAATTTTGCGATGGGCCGCTGGTGCTCAGACGCCACCACGGTCTGTTTTCAGACCGCACACGGCACTGGCTTTCCATCGGGCCACTGCCGATCTGCCAGATCACACGCCCGCCCACCAACCCGTGTGGATCGTTTTGCACCGCCGCCGCTGGTCCGCGCCATCACCCCGTGTCCAGCCGGTAAAACAGTACACGCCCTTGCACGCCGCACTCCAGGCGGATATAAGACTGCCGTGCCGATTCACGCACTAGCCAAGCGCCAGCGCCCCAAGAGAAGGATTCCGAACATGCCAAGCGCATCGCCAGAAACCTGCCGTTATCGCCCGCTCGCCCTGCTGCTATTAGCCTTGCTCACCGTGGGCCTTTGTCCGCTTGCCCGAGCCACCACCGGCCACCATTACTGGGCTTACGTTTACCCAGAGCGCGGCCTGTTTGTTAATTACCCGTACGGATACCACCGGGAGAGTTTCCGCTGGCGAGTTACGCTTTCCCAGCCCAAGGCCGTTAACGACGCGGCCGTCGCCAAGGCCCATCCGCCCGTACACATCGCGGAAATGAACGGCTTGATCGCCCGGGCCGTTCAGGCCATACAACCCATCGCCAGAAAGTCCTTCCCGCCCGACTCAACCGAGGCCCAAAAACAGCTTTTTGAGGAGCGACAACTTGGCCAGATCAAACGCATTGCCTCCAAGCTGCTGGGCCGCGCGGTCTCCATTCCCCTGATTATCCAAGGAGTCTCCACTACCAACGGCGGCCAGTACGCCGTGGTGGCACGGTTGGCTTGGAAACCCGCCATGCGCCTTACCCCCGCGCAGCGACTCCAAATAGAACGGCAGCGGCAATTGGCCCACGCGGAGGGCTCTTCCGCCGACACCGAAATCGCCAGGGAGGTTGCCCGATGGCGAGCTACCGTTCCAGCCAACCTCGTCACATTCCACACCGACCGACAGGGAGTCTTGGCCTGGCATGTGGGAGACCTCCACGACGTATACGCAGTGATCACCGGCGTCCGTGACATCAGCACCCAGCGACCCTACGTGACGCTCTCAGCCAACGTACGGCTCCTCTCTTTCAGAGTTCCGCAGATGTCGCCACCGGCGGGAGGCAGGCAGTCGGCGGTGCCCCGAATAAAATTCATTCTCCTGTTGGCCAGCGGGGGCAGACTACAGGCCACCATGTGCGTCTTGCGCGGGGGCGTATATCACATCGTATCGATGGGCATGAAGATGGATCTTCCCGCCAAGCAGGTTCTGCGAGTGACGCCTGTGCCCAAGTCCAGCGCTACGGCGAAGAAATAGCGCCCCGGCCTCGGATGTCGGTAGACTTTTGCCTCCGGTGGCCTGAATACCCTGCACCGGGAAACCGGAAAATGGTGAAACCCACCTCCGGGCAAGGGTGAATCGTGCGGGCCGTGAGCGGCTACGTAGATTTGAACCGCTAATCTGGCTATATTAAACAGAGAACTATGTATATTACAATTGTACTTCTTGGATGGGGTTCACCGCTGTGGGACGCGAATGCCAACTCGGAATTGGGTGCGGCCATAAACTGTGGCAAGCGCGGGAGCGGTGTGCTTGGCAGAAAGCGCACCCGCGACGCGCCGGCACGATGCCCGCGGCAAAAAGGACGGAATTGGCTCTGGCATTGATTCTGGGCGGAATCGAACCTTTGCCACAAAATCTGGCCGCACCCGCCTTTACCCAGCCCTTCCAGAATATCTTCGTTGGAAACAAGCTCGATCCCCTGGACCAGGGCCCGGGTCCGTATTTCGGCAAGCCTGCGGCCCAACTCTGTGCGCGGCTCACCCGCCCAAGGCTCGCCGTCGCCGCCGCTGTTTCCGGCGTCCCTTTGAGATTGCCGGATTTCCCATGTTCCGACGCCACCGTCGGCGGCCGTAAATCCGGCGGCAGCCACGTAACGTAGCATCCTGAATATTCCCATGTTGGAAGCCAAGGCTGGTAGCTTATGGCAGTGCCTGGTGAAATCATCGGTCAGTCCTCGTAGATGGGGCCTCGCACCTCAATTGTATCCGGCCTTACATGAACCTCGGCGGCTGCCAATTGAAGCGGGCGCACCCAGGCAAATGAATATTATTCTGCGACGCCGTCCGCTAAAAGCCGATCACGCATCGCCTCTCCACGCCACCGGGCACCTGCACGCTACCGCCGCAACGCTTACCATTGGTGCCCCCAAATCACATTTTTTGTGCCAGCCGTCCGAACACTGGGCTGCCGCAATTGCGCATGAAAGGATGTGGTGCCGCCGGTTTGGCGTTACAATGTCGCTGATGAGGAAAACCAACAAAACGCGTCCGGAAATTCTTGCCAACGGCCCCATGCACTTTGCCCCAACTAACGAATTGGGCGTGGTATTCCTCTTCTCGCACCTGGCTTCCAAGTTGGGTTTTCGCATCGAGGAGATTCGATCAGGCTACCCGGATTGCATTGCCTACCGAAAAGTTGGCGGAGCCGAAAGGCGGGTGCGCATTGAATTCGAATACCGCTCGAGCAATTTTAGCGCCCACCGCCATTGCGCGCAAAAGTGCGATGCCATTGTGTGCTGGGAGCACGATTGGCCGGATGTGCCGGACCGTATCCGCGTTATCGAGCTGTCCCGGCAATTTGGCATGGGCTTTAAGGTCTGGATCCAGCCTGTTATCAAATCGCAGTGGCGCAATTTGATTCACGACGAAATGTCGTGGGGGCTTTCCAAGCGGGCGCACCCCGGCGATCTGTTGCTGATGTACAGGTGTCATCCCGACGCCAAAATTGAGGATATCTTCACCCTGATTAGCGATCTTAAACGCGCCAAGGCCGGGTGGAGAAAGGGAGAGTGTTACTGCGGCAATATCCGGCGTGTGTGCCGGCTCGAAAATCCCATCGAAATAGCAAAGATGCGCGACGATCGGTTCTGGAAAACCGCGTCTTTCATCCGACGCAATATGCAGGGAAATCTTCAGATAACGGAATACTGGCCGGAGCTATGCCAGATGATCGTGGCACAAAACCCAACGATCGCCACCGCTGTCAGATATTTTGCGCTGGACCCGGTGCATGCGTAGCGACGAGGAAAATCGGAAGTTCAGGCGGCCTCCCAGCGAGACGGGGACGCCATCAGCCAGGTTCCTGACGATGTACGTCCCCCCGCAAACCATGGGCCAGACTGGCGGGCAGGATGCCCGCCCCCCAAAAACCAGCGGGCAAGATGCCCCGAAAACGGAGAACACAATGGGGGTCGGGCGTCCCGCCCGACAGTAAATCTGCCGCGAACCAGAACGCACGGCGAACCGCACGTGGGATAACATTATTGTGATCCATCGACCAGTCCGGGTTAACTCCACCCACCAGAATTTAACCCGCGTGAATATCCCCGCCAGCGGCCTTTCGCCAAACGTTTACCAATGATCCGGCAACCGGCGCTCTCGGCTCTTTTTTGGAATCCATACGTGCCGGGCACCAATCGCGACGCCATGTTGTTACCGCGCCCCCGTGCCTTCGTGTTTATTCCCCTGCGTCCCGCGTTACCGCCCAAACTCAAACGGCTGATTCCCCGCCGCATCCATGGGTTTCTCACGCCGCCGCTGCACCAACTCGGTAATTTGTTCCAACGCCCGGGTGTGGCGCTGCTGAACCTTGGCCAACTCCGCCAGCTTGGCCGCATCGCCGCAGCCTGATGGATGGGCCAACACACCGTGGAGCGAAGCCTCGGCCCGGCGGTTGGAACCCAATTCTGACCCGGCACTGGCCGACACGGCGTCTGTTCCACCAACCGCAAAACGGCGGCCGGGTGCCGACGCCGCGGGCAAAAATTCACGACCCCAGACCCGGGTTTGATCGGTGCGGGCAGCGGCCAGTTCCGCCCTGCCAATCGCGGCTTCCAGACCATCCCAACTGCCAAAATCCACAAAGCCATCAAAGGCCGGTTCCGCCTCAGCACGCCTGTCACCTTGCACGTACTCTATGGAACGAATGCTGCGTCTCAAGCCAGGCCTCCAATTCCCGTATTTTGATCATCTCCCAGGATTCATCCGCCACCGCCGGCAAGCTCCACTGACCAGCAGACCTACGGCCCTTGGCCCGCAGCCATAAGGCACGGCATTTCCACCAGGAACAACCTTCCGGCGAAAGCCCAGGGTACCACATCCGCAGATCTTCCAGCCAGAAGAAATCCGTGGGTAACGCTACTTGGCCTCCGGCGGAAAGGCAAAAGGGTGGGTAGAGTCCCTTTCCGGTTCGGCGCTGCCACCGGCTCCCGGCGGTGCGGGCCGCCCCGCCGGCGACTCCAGCCGCAGCACATCCTGGGCCAAATCCGCCAACCGCGCAAACGGCGTGGCGGCAAGCATGGCTTGGATCTGCTTGGCACCTACGCCCGCCTTGGTCAATGCGTGTCCCAGCGCTTCCTCCACCCCTTCCACCGTGCGAAAATAGGCCACCGCATCGCCCGGCCCCAGGGGTTGCCACCGTGCCCGCGCCAACACGTATGCTCGTTGCACCGCGGAAACTTCCGCCTCCGCACAAGCCTGGCGTAAGTGAGCGATTTTTTCCGCCTGCAACCGGGCCAGCACAGTCTTAAGATCGGTGATCGTCCACACCGGCATGGCGATGGCGGCATCACCCCACAGCCACACCACCGGCGCATCGGTCGCTGTTAATAAATTCATGCGTCACTCCTGATAACTTTTGAATGTTTTCCCCGTCCCCTTGTCTTGTTGGCCCACCCCGCTACGAGAGAATCCACGTTTTGCTATATGGCCCCACGGATGCCACTTCCGCGGTAAATACACTCACCCACCCCACCCGCAACCGCAGCCGAAACTGCGTGACATTAAAATTACCGGAAATCACACAGCCATCCGCGGCGGTGAAAACAATCGGCACCTGCGAATGCAACGTGCCCAGGCCCGGGTCGTTTTGACTTAACCAGCCCACGATCGTGCCTTTTAGCCGCTGGCCGGTCAGCACACCCGATCCGTATCCGGCATCAGCAAATGATTCCGAGTCGCCCTCACGAAACTCCTCCTCCAATTGGCAATCGTAAATCTGGGCGGTAATGCCCGGTGGCAAGGTTACCGTGGCCGTCAGGCCCGAAAGCGGTGTGGCGATGGACATGACTGTTCTCCATAAAACAAGGCTGTAAAGACTACGTACCCTTACCCATGGCTGGCCCATTCAAACACCTGACATCGGAAGCGGACCTGCACCCGATATACCTCGTCATTGGCCGCATCAAAGCCGACCTGCGCAGGTTCGGCCGCCCGCTCCTGCCAGATGCCAAGAAGCACCCCCGCGGAAAGGGGAAAGCTGGCCGCATCCAGAAGGGACGCGAGTTGGTCGGCAATTTCCAACAGCACCGGCAAACTTTCGCCCACCGCGGTCAGCAACACCACGGTTTCCGTCACGCGATTGCCGGCAAAATCATGCCGGGTGGCACCGCCCAAAGCCGTAGCCAAGGTCAAAAAGGGCATCAGCGCCGTTTCCGGCGCTGCGCCGGCAAACACCTGGTTTTGGGCCAAAAGACCACTGATCTGTCCATCGGCCAGGATGGCGGCAGTCAGGGCCTGGATCAAACTTTGCATGGCTGCTCCCGCCTGATAATTCGTACGTATTACGATTGCGGATCAATCAACTGGGCGAAAATCGCCCACGCCCGCCCGCGATCACCCAAATCCGCGGTGAATCGCACCAGATACCAATCTGTGCCATCACTCACTCGATCACCAACACGTGCCGCCGGATTTTCCGGCAGAATAATCAGATGCGTGGTCAAAATGCCCCGCCGGTCCATATTCGTATTGGCACTGGCCCGCAGGGTAAGTATCGTGGCCGGAATATTCGCAGCCACCGTCTGCCATTGGCGTACCACGCCGCCGGTGGCATCTGTGGCCACCGTTGCGCGCTGCACGCTGATTTGCCCGGTGCATAATGAAAACAGACTCATGCGGCTTCACCTTGTCAAACCTGGCCTGTCTGGCCATGGCCCGGTGCAGTGCCGATTCCAACCCGGGCATAGCGGCACCATCCTTCACACCAGCACGTCCCGGTAGCGGCCCAGAATGGCCTTTATTTCCGGCGTAAGCACCAGATCACCGGGGCGGACAAAATACTCGTACCCCATCGTTCGCCCCAGCGATTCGCGGCTTTTGGTTAAATCCGCCTGATTCATCAAATTCCCCACCATCAGCGCCACCCCCAGTTGCAGATCGGTGGGAATTAAAGTTCCGACACACTGGGCCTGTCCGGCGTGCGGCTGCAAAAATGTTGCGCTGATTGTGGTCGCGGAAACACTGGTAACAGTAATGCTTTCCTGTGTTACCAGCCCGGGGTCCACCACAAGGGTGGTGCCTGCGGAAATTTGCCACGGCTGCAGTAAGTTGCCCTCGCCGGCCATACCGCCGGTGGCCGACAGCGGTACCGTCTGAAATCCTGGCGTCATTGGCGCAGTGGTGGTGGTCAAAAAACCCAATCCGGCGGTGTAATCCACCTGCATGATGCCCCGGCCAAGGCTGCCCAAGCCATCATCCGCCATCGCCCCCGGGAACCAGAAGTCTGGAAAACCGGCGGCGGAATCGGGCAACAGGGAAATCCGCCCGGTACCGGCCTGAATATCAAATTGATTTGCAGTGCAGGTCAGCGGGCCGGCGGACTGCGGATACAGCGTCACCAGGTTCAGGGCCAGCACGGGCGTTTGCCGCAGCATCAAGTAACCCACCGGAGAGGCATCGTATTTTTCCACCCAGCGGTTGGGCACAAACTGTCGCCGGCAATAGGTTTGGGCCATTGCACTGGCCGCCGCAATCAAATTGGCCAGCATGGTGCTGCTGATATTGCCGGTACCGGCCACCACCGAGTTGACATAATCCGCCGTTACCAAATTCACCATAAAATGGTTGTAGTGCGCACATGCCGCCGGATAACCCCGCCCTGCGGGCCATCCGCCCCGTACAACATTCCTGTGCGGTTCTACCCCTGCGCCGACTTGATGAAAATACCCGTGTGGAAACCACCTTATTCGTGTCGCGCATGCCAATTTTATGGCGCAGGATTTTGGCCGCTGGCGAGGCGTGTGCGATGCGCATACCCCGCCAGTGGGTCTGTAAGGAGCGAACATCCGAGCCGCGACCACAGGTGTCCCAGTGTGTCCACGGCCATAGGTATTTTGGAGCCTTTCTTGCGTTTGGCTCCGTCGCAGCCAGCACGTTGACCGCTCTCGGGCGTGGATGGGAGCGTGCGGCTGTCGATGACCATGGCGGTGGAATCTTTGTCACGTCCTTCTGCCCTTCGCAATCATTGCCGCAAATCCCGCACCATGGCTTCAAAGACTCTGGCCGCTGCCCAACGCCGGCTCTGTTGATCAACGGCATACCATGGTGGAAAGTCGTCGGGCAGGTATCGCCACGGCGATCCGGCTCTCATGAGCCACCGCAAAGCATTCAATATCGCGCGGAGGTCATGCTCCCGCTGGGGCGCGTCTTCGCGCATCAGCGTCAGATAAGGCAATACGAATAACCACTCGTCATCCGTGACGCCGCTAGGGTAAGACTTCCTTGTCATTCCCCTATGAGAATCACCCCCCGTGCAAAAGTGCATAACACGCTCTAAGTAAGCCATGGATAAATCCGGCAGGGATACTACGGCAATGCCGGTGTCCTTTGACGATCACGGAATTCCATTGGCACAATCGTTAAATCCGTTCACCGCGGCTACTTTTTGAACCAGCGAGAAAGGCTGTCCCCATTACGGCTGAAAACCACCGTCGCCGCATCTTGCCGCTTAAAGTGGCAGGGGTGATCTTTCGCAGGTTTTGCACGGCTTTTCGCCGACGCCATGTTGCGGGCAGATGAGCCAGGACGAAGGCCGCCTTGCCGCACACGTATCCCCATCCACTGCCACGGATGATATGCCCTGCCAGTTGCGGCAGAAAGACCAGGCAATGGCCCGGCAGGTAGCGCAGAAGCAATGGCCCGGGCATGCAGGAAAAATAGACGATTTCGGCATTGCGGGCGCTGTTGAACCTTTTACGAAACGAAGTTTTTCCGTAGGTGGCACTGCCCCAATGCGTAACCACCGCCGCTGGTTCATACACGCAATTCCACCCCGCCAAGGCCAGCCGAAAACCCAGTTCCACATCTTCCAGATAGGCTTGCAGCGGAGCATAAAGTTCGCTGCCCACTTGCGCCAGCGCCGCCCGGCGATAAAACACCGCCGCCCCGCATCCCCAAAAGCACAGCCGGGGCTGCATGATTCCCGTGGCATCCATCCCCATCCCTTCGCCAAACCGCAAAGGGATACCAATGGGTGTATAGTCGCCGCCCGCAAATTCCACTGTTCCCGCCCGCCCGCCCACCATCATCCGCGTGGCCACCGAAGCGATGGTGGAGTCCTGAAAATGGTGCCGGGCCGCCTGCAACCATTGTTCGTCGAAGAGCACATCATTGTTCACCAAGCCAATCCATTGACCACGGGCGGCGTGCAGCCCGGTATTGACCGCCCCGGCAAAGCCCCGGCAACCGGTGTTGTGAATCACCCGCACCGCCGGGTGATGGGCCTTGAGCCAATCCTCTGTGCCATCCGTAGAATGATCATCCACCACCAGAATTTCGGTTTGCTTCGCCCATTGGGCGCGGGCCAGCGCGGCGTGCAGTGTGGGCAGGCATTGCTCCAGCAATGCGCGACCGTTAAAACTGGGAATAACGACAGTAAGTTCCAACGCTTCGGGCGATGAACCTGTTCCGTCCTGACCGCTTAAATGCAACATGCCAGCCGCCCGCATTCCTGGATAGCCATCGATGTTATCCACGCCGCCGCGCAGCCGCAAGCCGGAGCAGTCCGGCCCTGTTTCCAAATCACGAATCACGAATCTGGGCTTAACTTCGCTCATTTGCATCTCCCGCACCGTCGTCTATAATTAATGGTTCGGGGAACCGGAAGGTTGCCTGGGGATGACGGCGATTCCTGCAGGCCGTGGATTCCCCGGATAGACGAAGGAGTTAAATTCGTATGCCCCATGTAATTGCCGAGCCATGCATTGGTACTAAAGATACTGCCTGTGTGGCGGTTTGTCCGGTGGACTGTATTCATCCGCGCAAGGATGAAACAGAATTCGGTCCTTCCACCCAGTTGTATATCGACCCGGACACCTGCATTGATTGCGGACTGTGTGTGGATGAATGCCCCGTTAAGGCTATTTTCCCCGTGGATGATGTGCCGGCGGAATGGAAAAAATATATCGAAATCAACGCCGGACATTACCAGAAAAAATAATTCTCCTGATATGAAAGGTGCCTATGCCCCCTCGCAGAACCAACAGCCGGACCGCTGGCAAACCAGCCGCTCGTAAACCACGGTTTCAAACGTTTTCACGCCCCCGGGTGCGCGTGGCTAAAACCAGCAGTCTGGGCAAGGTTTATGTGGATTACAAGGATGTGGAATCCCTTAAAAAGATGCTTTCCATGAACGGAAAAATTCTTTCCCGTACCCGCAATGGCGCTGCCGCCTTTGAACAACGCATGATTACAGACGCCATCAAGCGGGCCAGATTTCTGGGCTTGCTGCCTTATGTCGGGTCCAGCATGCCATAACGCCGGGTAGGCCCGGCCATCATGGCACTATTCTGCACAGGCGCCGCTTTGAACTTCGCTTTGATGGCCGTCCATCGCCATTGCGTGGCTGTACGGAGTGCCATCCTATTAACGCCGCACGCCAACTTTTCCGTTCCCCGCGGTCCTCGATATCCCTGCGTTTGGCTTTCGTGCTTTTGCCTGCACTGCTTGGGCTAACTGCCGGCCACAGCCGCGCAGCCGGCCGTCCGGCCATCCGCCTGGTCTGCCCAATCGCACCCAAGGTCGGTCAATGGGCTTGCCTGCGGGTTTCTTTACCACCCAGCCGGGGCCAACCCATTCGCGTGAGTGTGCGCGATGGTCGTGGCGGTCCGTCCATCGTCCGCACCATTTCGCCGGGTCGCAAAGCCGCACTCTTCCCGTTGCCCTTTCTGCAGCCCAATGATTTATCCTCCAACACCTGGCCCGTTCGTTTGACCATTCGCTCACCCCTGGGCCAAACTCGGCGCGAAACTATTTCCGTATTCAGGCCTCCGGTGGGCCGCGGTCTGATCCCCATCGCCACATCGCCGCGAACACGCCATTGGCTGGCGGACTTGGGTAACGCTTTTGCCCCGCTCGTGCTCGCCGCCATGCCTGTTTCCCAGCATCAATTGCTGCACACCCCTGTTTTGGCCTTGGCGGCTTGCCGCTATCTTCTGCTGGACTCCCACAGTTTGCGCAGCATACCCTTCAAGCGAGCTTTGGCCCTGCTGTCGGCCAACATCGTGCTGATCTATCATGGTGCCATGCCGCCGCGCCGATTCCAACATTTGCGGTGGAAGCCGCTGCAACACGCGCATGATTTTTGGATGACCCCTTCCCAGTCGGGCTTACCCCTTAAGCCGCTTCCCATGGTGGTCTGGAGGCTCGGCCAGGCGCGTTGGCCTGCTCTGACCTCGCCGCGCGGCTGGACCATGCTGGTTTGGGCTTGTATTCCCGTTGGTTTGATCTTGATCCTGCTGATACGACTGGCAACCCGCCGCCCCTGGATCGGCCTGGGTCTGCTGGTGCTGATGTTCCTGGTCTTTGCCGCTGCGGCGACTGAATGGCTAACGCCGACCGGGCCGCAATTTCTGGGCCAATGCCGCTGGATCAGCCAATGTGTGCCGGGCCAACTTGCCCGAACCAATCAGCTCGACTTGGCGGGTTCACCCCGTGGTCAAACGTTGCGCCTGGCTGATAACGGGCCGCTGCCTCCGCTGCCGTTGGTGGCCTCGGCCCGGCAGTGGTTTGGTATGTGTGGACGAATCAGCCTGACGCGACGCGGCGGTTCGCTGGAACTGTTCTTGCCTCCCAACGCGGTGCAACCCGTGCTGTTCACGCGACTGCAAATCCAGCCGCCACTCCCCAGCCGTCCCTCCCCCCGCCACTTCGCCGCCTGGCTGGCCCACATGCGGGCTTTGCAATGGCATCCGCACCAAAGTGTATTTATGATTGCGGGCCGGATGTTTCCCGTGACCGATCCCACCCATGAAACGGCCTTTAATCTTTGGACCGAAAGGCAACCTCCATCGCTACGTGTGGCCTTGCGCAGCTGGTTTGCGCTGAATTTTTCCGCCAGCCACAATTATCTTCTGGAGGTTTCCCGCAAATCTCCGGTGTCTTTGCGGGTCATCAATTTTCTCCCCGCGTCGGCCCGAAAATAACCGTGATCCAAGTAGCAATCCTGGAATAACCCCAGCTTCCCCAGACTGACTTAAAGGTGTATACTTCCGCTCCATGACCGGACCAACACACGAGTTATTACGGACCAGCGGAACAAAGATAGTTGCTCCGGCGGGCAGAACCACCATTTTTTCGCGGACAACCTTGGTCAAACCGCCCTGCTGTGGGAATACCGGCATTTTCAGGATCGAGCCATCGGCCTGTGGCGCCAAATCGCCCGGCACTACGCCGCCGAACCGGTGATTGCCGGCTATGATATTCTCAACGAACCGATTACCGGGGACGTCCGTCAACTCAACCGGTTTTACCATGCGGCAATCGAAGCCATCCGCGAGGAGGATCCGTATCACATTTTGTTCATCGAAGGGGTGCGGTATTCGACGCAATTCGATGCGCTGGATTTTCCGTTTGATCGCAACGTCGTGTATAGCGCTCACTTTTATGCGGATGCCGGCATGGGCGTCGTCGAATACCCGGGGACATCGCCTGTCGGCGACCAGCCCTATAATCGGGATACGCTCGTCCGTGAATACGCCAGGCGCACAGCGTACATGCGGGAAAGAAACGTACCCAACTGACTCGGCGAATTCAGCATCACGTTCACGCCACGTGTGTCGCTGGAGTCGCGCCGGCGTTATTTAAACGACATGCTGGACATCGTCGAAACAGCCGGCGATCCCTGGACATTCGGCATGTACAAAGATCTTGGCAAGACGGGGATCGTTCATGTTCGCAAAGATTCTCCGTGGGCGACCCGGCCGGTGCGGACAAATTGCGGCAAGCTATTCACTCGCATCTGGGTGAAATGGCCTTTGCCCGGCGGCTGCAGGTGCCTTTCGCCCGGTTATTCGCCGATCTGGATGACGAGCAGATCGACGCAGTGATGAGATCGTTTGCATTTGAGAATTGCACCGTATGCCAGCCATGGGCGGACGCAATCACGGCTGTGACCGGCTCTCGCCAATCATACGAGGCTGGGAACCGGCACGAAACCGGTGACATCCACAGTTGTCTGGTGCGATGGAGATTGATCAGCTCGAGCAAGCGGGAATTTTTATTTGGATTTGCCTTATTGCTGGCGGGCAAACCTGCCATTGGTTCCTCAAGGATCGTCGGCCATCCGATGGTCCTTCCGCGCGTGGTCCGCAAACCCTGGGATGGCTGCGGCCAGATCTAAATCATCGGTGGAGAATGGGGTGTTCGCGGGCCTCTGTGCGGCAACAGCGGAGGCCATCATGACCCGCAGATGCTCCTGGCCGTGTCGGCGCACCGCCCGGTCCAAGGCTTCCAGGCGTTGGTCCGGTGGGGCTGTGCGCAACGCCTGCTTGAAGGCTCGCAGCGTAAGCACGGCTTGTTTGGCCACCAGCCGTTCACTGATTTCAAGGTCGTTGAGGTTATCCATCATGGTGGGTCCTGTGCCGATCTTTGGTAAAAAGGGTTTGCGGCGGAGGCGAGGAGTGGCATCGGCCAGCCAAGAAGTGCTATCCGCCCACGTATTAGCCCCAATCCGACAGATGGTCTTGAATTAGTACGTTGCCGTATTATTTGCCGTGTTCCGCAGCCTGCCGGTGGCTAATGCGCCAGGCTTACGACCGGTAATGGGTGGCCCGCCTTCGACCCCGCCCTGGCCGCCCGAACTGCGGCCAGGGCATGGCGGCCTTTTCAGGCATTTGCCTGCCGCTTCCGCCGGGGTAAAAGAAGCAGTGCCCCAGCGCCGGCGATGGCAAACAGGGCCAGCGAAGCTGGCTCAGGAGTTGTGACTGACATTGAGCCGATATAGGCGGTCTCGTTATTACCAGTTGAACCAAACGAGCCGATGTTCGCCGTTGCCAGAGTGACGGTCAAATCGCCGTATGTGAGGTTGCTCGCATTTGGGTCTACGGTATTGTAGATGGTGGACAGAGTGTAGTTCGTGCCGCTACCGTTGCCCGTAACCCAGCCATTAGTGGCGCTGTTCCAGATGCTCACTGACGATGAGCCAGTGATGCTGTATGCGCCAGAACCCGCCTCCATATTAATAACATCGTAATAATTCGTGCCGTCCGTGAGGCTCAGGATTGCGTACGGGTGCGCTGAAGTGTTATTGGTTGTGTTTGACAGAACGCTGAAAGTCATCGTGGTATTACGCAGGTCGCCGAAAGATGTGGAGCCAAGGCCGACATACGAGGATGTCCAAGAGGCACTATTCGACACGGTTAGCTCGGCGGAGCCGTTGCTGGTGGAATACCCCGCCGTTGCGGAGTCGGAGCCAGCAATGCTCGCGTATGCTCCGTAGGAAAGCGTCAGCGTCGTGGAAATGGAACCTGTCTCCACGACGGTTGCACCAGAGCCGGCGGGGCCGTTTTCTGCGGTTGTGGCGTTATTCCACTGGCTGCCGCTTATGTTGATCGTTCCTCCGACAGCTGCTCCCGCCGACATCAGCCCGGCGCACGCCAGTGCCCCCGCCACACCCAGGACGATTTTTGCCATTGGATTGGATTTGTTACTGAACATTTTGATTTCTCCTAAAAAATAGGTCAAACATGGGCCGTGGCTTGGGCCATCGACCACACTCTGGTTTTCCGGGGCGGGAAACATTTCCCGCCCACGGCGGCCAATCCGTGAACACACGGGTTGGTTACTTATTGAAGCCTCCGGCGACAAGCCGGGAAGCTTCACCGAGAAGCGGCCGCACGCCACCTTGGTTTTGCGACGACCAATTTTTCGGCGGGGATTCCGGGATCGGATACGTGTCCCTGGCGTGGGACCACCAGGGGCATGAGGAGGGAGATGGGAAGTGATGCGCAGGTGGAGTATGGTTGATGTGGACGCCCCGAGGCGGTGGCCACACGTCAGAAACACGTACGCCCGATTCCAAATGGTTATTCACTTTTTCTATTTCTCATTTCGGGTGGTCACCTCCTTTCGCGTGTAAAAACCCGACAATCCCAACAGGGTGCCATGTCCGGTGGCCAATCTCTACAATAGAGGCTGGGGTCCGTTAGACGGGCCAACCAGCGCGGCCAACCGTAACCAGCGCTTATGCCCTGGTTATCCACATGCTGCGTAGAGCCGTAGATCCGGGGCGGCGAGCGGCTTGCTGCTGAAAAATTTTCCAGGCAAGCCAATCAGGCCGTTGGACGTAATAAGCAACGTCCATGCCAAAGAAAACCGGCAAGAATTTGTGCGTTCGTAAGTGATTGCCAAAATTGAAGTTATGATAACTTGTTGGCGTTAAAAGTTGATCTTTTACATCAAGCTGCTAAAATTATCTTTGTACCACTATGGCACTCATCATGATGGGGTACTCGCCTTGGCCATCGCGGAATGGCGGGGTTTGTCAGGCGGCGCGGTCTGGTACCACTTTGGTAGGCAGGTACCAGTTTGGTAAATTCCCCGCTTAAAGCTCGTCGTCCATCAGTGGCGCGGCTCAGCGGCCGGCGCGTGTAAGCTTTTCGAGATGGTACCGGTGGATCAGGCGATAAAACCGCCGCCGTTCAATCTGTAAAAGCCTGGCCGCCTGACCCTCGTGGCCATCGGTCTGGTGCAGCGCATTTGCAAGTATCTGCCGCTTGGCGATATCAAGCGGAACCACCGCGGTAGCGCCACTGTGCGGACTGCCGACGGTGCCGGAAAGTAGGCCGCCGATTCTCGGCGGCAGGTGTTCGGTCCCCGGCGCTTGGCCCGCCGCGACTACCAGCGCGTGCTCAACTGCATGGGCCAGTTCACGTACGTTGCCGGGCCAGTGATAGGCACAAAGCCTGGCCATCGCCGCGTCGGTGAACCATGCGAACGATTCCTCATATTCCGCGGCCAGACGAGTGTGGAAATGGCGCACCAACAGGGGAATGTCGGGGCGGCAATCGCGCAGGTTCGGCAGGCGCATGGTCAGCACATTCAGGCGAAAGTACAAATCCTCGCGGAAGCAATGCCGTTCGACCATATCCTCCAGGTTCCGATTGGTCGCGGCAAGCACACGTACCTTGAGGCTGATGGGCTTTGCAGAACCTACCGGAACCACGGTGCGTTCCTGTAAAAAACGCAGCAGCCGGGCTTGCACGGACAAGCTTAATTCTCCAACCTCATCAAAAAAAACCGTTCCGCCGTCGGCCAGGCGCAGGTAGCCGGGAGTTTCATCAACCGCCCCGGTAAATGAGCCGCGTGCATGCCCGAAAAGCTGCGATTCCGCCAGGGAATCAGTTAAAGTGGAGCAATCTACCGTAAGGAACGGTGCGTCTGGATTGCCGACTTCGTGCAGACTTCGTGCCACCAGTTCTTTGCCGGTGCCGGATTCGCCTAAAATCAGTACGGTGCATGGCCGCGGGCCAACTGTGGCGATGAGGGATCGCATGTCCACTATGGCCTTGGAATTTCCCACAATATTATGAATGGCTGCAACTCGGCGGTAGCTTGGCATAACAACATCCCCCGGTTTTCTTTGCCTCTGCCCACAAGACTTCTTCCCGTTGGCCGAGCGCAAGACCTATTGAAAAAAAGTTCGCCGAGAATTTTCTCTAACGCCCTCCGTGGAGGCACCGTGGGATTGCGACGTAGCCGCTGCCGGCTTTCTGGCCGAGCATGCCCACAATCATCCTGAATATCGAACATTATACGGCCGCCCATCGGCTGATGCAAGGACACATCTTTGAACTTAAATATAGGGTCGGATGCGCTGTTCAAGAACGTCAGTGGCAGGGGGTGTTTATGGAAAGAAAGCCGTACCCCAGAAATCGACAGCCCAAGTGGCCTGGGCCAACGAAACATGGCACGTCCGATAAAAAAGTTTGAATTTTACACCACGCCGCATCTGACAGGGCGCAGTTATGTTGCAAAATGTCGGGCGGAATTTTCAGTACTAGGCTCTGTCTTAAAACAATAACCTGAGATATCGGCGTATGATAGCCAGCTGCAGCATGGCGTGGAAATTGACGGCCAACTTCTCAAACCGCGTACCGATGCGGCGGCATTCCTTCAACCAGCCGACACATTGCTCGACCACCGCCCGCTGCCGATAGGTCTGCTGATCAAACCTCGCCGCCGGGCTGTACCGGGCGTGTTCGTTTTCCTTGTACGGAATGACCGCTTCGATCCCTCGGCTCGCCAGCCAGTCGCGGATACGCTGGACGCTGTAGCCTTTATCGCAGGTCAGTTTTCGGGGTTTGTGGCGACGTCGGCCTTTGCGAGAGGCGATGTAGGTGGCAACGACCGACTCGAATTGCGTTGACTCATTCACCTGTCCGGCCGTGATTTCAACGGCAAGCGGATTTCCCTTGCCGTCAGTAACCAGGTGGAACTTCGATCCAAACCCGCCTCGGCTGCGGCCCAGAGCGTGGTCCGGAGGCTCGTCGGGGTGGCGTTCGA